>JAYEHY010000046.1:0-17666 GCA_034659695.1 Campylobacterota bacterium
AAGATGATTATTGAGGATAATATGGGTGGGAAGCTTAGAGTGAGTAATGGGGCTAATGGGGCTAGGTTTGTGATAGAATTTTAAAATAGGTATAATATGAGACAAGGATTTGAGAATGATGAGTAGTTTTAAGCCAACAATTTTATATGTAGAAGATGAAGATGGAGTAAGAGAACAACTAGAGAGATTTCTTAAAAGTATGGCTAGTGAAGTCTCTGTTGCCAAAGATGGAGATGAGGGTTTAAAACTATATAAGGAGAACGATTTTGATATTGTAATCTCTGATATTAACATGCCTATTATGAATGGTCTTGAGATGGCCAAGGAGATCAAAGAGATAGACGCTAGCCAACATATCGTATTTACTACCGCACATAGTGAGAGTAGTTACTTTATGGAAGCTATAGATATGCAGGTGGATGGTTATATTTTGAAACCTATAGATTATGATATATTGGAAACTAAACTAAATACAATCATAGAAATAATCAAAGATAGGATTGAGCTAGAGAGATACAGAACAAATCTCGAAGAGAGAGTGAAGCTAGAAGTAGACAAAAACCATAAACAGCAACTTATGTTGCTCAGACAGTCTCGCTTAGCCCAAATGGGAGAGATGATAAGCATGATAGCCCATCAGTGGAGACAGCCGTTAAATACTTTATCTATATTAAGTCAAACTATCGTATTGAAATATGAACTAAAAAAACTTGATGATGAAAATATGGAGTTTTTTGATGTTAATTCAAATATGCAGATACAGAATATGTCTAAAACCATTGATGATTTTAGAAATTTTTTCAAACCAGAAAAAGAGAAAACAGAGTTTATTATCAATAGTGTTATTGATGATATTATAGAACTAATACAACCAATTTTAACGCTAAATGAGATAAATATAGCATTTGATATAAAAGAAGAGTATAAAACTATAGGCTATCAAAATGAGTTAGGTCAAGCGATACTAAATATAATCAATAATGCAAAAGATGCTTTAGTCGAGAATAAAATAGGAAATAAAAAAATTGAGATAACCTTAAATCAAAATGACAAAAATACACTGTTGACCATAAGTGATAATGCAGGTGGAGTACCAGAAGATATTATTGAAAAAATATTTGATCCATACTTTTCTACTAAAGAGGAGAAGAATGGTACAGGACTTGGGCTATATATGTCAAAGATGATAATAGAAGATAATATGGGTGGGAAGCTTAAGGTTTCAAATACTACAGAGTGTGCAGTATTTGAGATAGAGTTTATTTCTTCCAAACCTTAAACTTAATCTGTTTTGGAAATGCTTCTGGTTTCATAATAGATTTGCCTTTAAGTATGCGTAAACACTCTTGAATTCCTTCACTTATACTTGGGTGCGGATGAATGGTTTTCATAATGTCATTAAGGCGTGTATTGTTATTCATAATAGTAGCGATAAATATAATAGAAACAGCAGATTGTAAGCCTGCTGCTCTCATACCTAAGATAAGAGGATTCTCTTCATTGGTGACAATAATTTTAAAGAACCCATCAGTCTCTCTCATGGCTATGGCACGCGAAATGATAGAGTGTTCATAGGTAATAACCTTGTATGATATATTTTGAGCTTGACAGGCTTTTTCATTGAGTCCAATGGCAGAGATTTCTGGTTTGAAAAACATAATGGTCGATATATTATGGTAACTCAAAGGAAAAATGATGTTTTTTTCTATGGCTCTTGCTGCAAAACGACCTTCCATTTCGGCTATATTTACTAACGCCATGTTACCAGATATATCACCTACTGCATATATGTTCTTATCGGCACGACACTCAGTATCTACTTTAACGATGCCTCTTTCATTTAGTTCAACATTAGTGTTTTCTAGACCAAGTTCATTTGTATTGGGTACTCTACCAATGGAGATTAGGACTACATCAACAGATATAACTTCAGTATGCCCATCTTTAAAATCTAAAATAATATCTGAGTGATCTTTCCCTTTTCTTACTTCTCTAAGTGTTGCTTCATGGTGTATAACTCCTATATCTAAAAGTTTTTCATTTACATAATTACTAACATCATCATCTTCAAATGGGATGACTCTGTTTTCTGAGTCTAAGAGATGTACCTGTGTATGTTCGTAATTTGCAAATATAGTAGCAAATTCACACCCTACAATACCTGCACCTATAATAAGTATGCTTTTAGGGAACTTTTTGAGTGATAATACATGGTCAGAATTTATAATACGTTTTCCATCTACTTGAAGTAGAGGGTGTTCTCTAGGAGTAGAACCTGTAGCGATGATAAAATCTTTAGCTTCAACCTCAATACTCTTCTTTGACTCTCTTTTTACCACTACAATTTTACTGTTTTTAAATTTTGCAAATCCTTTGATAAGTGTAATACTTCTTGTGCTCTCTGGCTTTTTAGCAAAAGTCTCTATTTGTGATATGAGTTGATACTGTTTCTCTTTAGCTGCTTTATAGACTCTGTCTTTTACATTGTTGAAATTTACATGCACACTTGAAGCTCTGTAGCCTCTGTCTGTTCTTTTTGCTGTAGCATAGTTACTTGAGAGTTCCCACAGGGTTTTAGAGGTTAAAGCTCCATGCATGATACCAGCACCACCAAGCTCACCTTTTTCAATAATGACTACATGGTTCCCAAAATCATAAGAACGCATAGCAGCAGCATATCCCGCTGGTCCTGAACCAATGATACACACATCATATTTTACTTTTTTCATACTATACCTTTACCATTTTGCGACGCATATAAGCTATCTTGCTTTGTAGTGGCAAGTTCTTAGGACAGTGGTCTTCACAAGCTAAAAGACTCATGCACCCAAAAATTCCTTCATCATCACCTATGAGTTCATAAAAGTCCTCATCTGTTCTTGTATCATTTGGGTCTATAGAGAAACGTGCTACTCTGTTGAGTCCAACAGCCCCTACAAAGTCCTCTCTCATAATAGCAGTAGAACAACCAGCAACACATAAACCACACTCTATGCATCTGTCTAGCTCAAATATATCATCAGCTACTTCTGGTTCAATCTTCTTTTCTAAAGCAGCAATGTCTGTTTTTTCATTAGATACAATCCAACTGTTCACTCTAATACTCATATTTTTCATCCATGAACCTGTGTCAACAGAGAGGTCTTTGATAAGAGGAAAAGTAGGGAGAGGTAGTAGTTCTATTTTCCCTTCAGGAAAGTCTGTAGTTAATGTTTTACATGCGAGTCTAGGCTTGCCGTTAACTACCATTCCACATGCACCACAGATTCCTGCTCTACAGACAAAATCTGAACTTAAGTCATGATCTATAGAAGATTTTATTTTTGTCAATGCAATATAGAGAGTCATACCTGGTGTCTCTTCTAAAGTGTATGTTACAAATTCAGGTTTTGAATCTGGGTTAGATGGATTAAACTTTAATGCTGTAATATTAATCTCTCTACTCATCCTTCTCTCCTATTCTTTGATTTTTGATTTTATATTTAGCCTGTAATTCATAAGGCATGAGTTTATCTTGAAGTTCAAATCTGTCGCCTTTATGCTCTGCTATAATTTTATTTACCTCTTCTTGTCTCTTTAGACTCAGTGGATTTTCAAGAATAAACCCTTTCCTACCATATCCTCTAAATGCAGGAGGTATTTCCATCTTCATAATGTCAAGCTCTTCATATTTAAGTGTGGGTTCTAGGTCATCTTCATTTGCCCAGTAGCTTATGGTACGGTTTAACCAATTTTTATCATCTCGTTTAAGAAAGTCCTCTCTAAAGTGGGCACCTCTACTCTCTGTTCTGTCTCTAGCACCTTTTGCAACACAGAGTGCAACTTTTAGCATCATAGGTACTTTGTATGCCTCTTCAAGTTCAAGGTTCAGTAAGCGGTATTTGTTCTCTATTGTAATATTTTTAGTTTTTTGAAGTAAGACTTTAAGCTCATCTACGGCTTCTTCTAAATCTTTACCATTTCTAAATATCCCGACTTTCTCTTGCATGATATTTCGCATTCTGTCTTTAATGTCATAAATTTTCTCTTCACCATCACGTGCTAAAATTTCTGTAATATGCTCCTCTTCTTTGTTGAGTGCATCATGAATAACTTTGGTATCTATGGCTATTTCTGTCTCTTCACAAAAATCAGCAAAGTAGTTTCCAACTATCATACCTGCAACTACAGTTTCACTGACAGAGTTTCCACCAAGGCGGTTAAAGCCATGCATGTCCCAACACGCTGCTTCTCCACATGAAAAGAGTCCTTTAATATTAACGCTCTCCCCCTTAGGTGTAGTTCTAATACCACCCATGGAGTAGTGCTGCATAGGAAGTACTGGCATCCAACCTTTTTCTCCTTCATCAGCAGGGTCTATACCGTTAAAGGTCATACTAATATCTTGTACATCTCTAAGGTTCTTCTCTACATGCTCTCTACCTAAAATAGAGATATCTAACCATAAATGATCACCATAAGGAGACTTTACCCCTTTACCTTTCTTAATATGCTCCAGCATTCTTCTACTTACCACATCACGACTGGCTAAGTCTTTCTTCTCTGGTTCATAATCTGGCATAAAGCGATATCCATCTTTGTCTCTTAAAACGCCACCATCTCCACGACACCCTTCTGTAAGTAAAATACCAGAAGGAACCATTGGCGTAGGGTGAAACTGTATGGCTTCCATGTTCCCCATATATGCACCAGCATTAAGTGCTATGGCGTGTCCAGTCCCTTTACAGATAGTTGCATTGGTTGACTGCTTATAAATACGTCCATACCCACCTGTAGCGATCATGGTACCTTTGGCTACATAGGCAACTAATGTACCACATTTAAGATCTCTTACCACAGCACCATAACATTGACCCTCTTGCATAATAAGTGATATGGCCTCTTTTTTATCTTCTATCACCACTCCACGTTTCATCGCTTCGTTTGTAACTGCGTAGAGCATGGTATGACCTGTTGCATCGGCTGTGTAACACGTTCTCCATTTTTTAGTTCCACCAAAGTCTCTGGCATTTATGAGACCATGGGCTTCCTCTTTTTCTGTAATGGTGGTATTTTCAGCATTGATGACAACAGAACGGTTACCTTTTTTCACACGGTTCCAAGGAACACCCCATGAGGCTAACTCACGTATAGCTTTAGGTGCAGTGTTTACAAACATTCTTGCTACCTCTTGGTCACATCCCCAGTCACTTCCCTTTACAGTATCGGAAAAATGGACATCTTCATTGTCTCCCTCTCCCATGATACTGTTTCCAAGACTCGCTTGCATACCCCCTTGAGCAGCAGCAGAGTGAGACCTCTTTACAGGGACTAAACTTAAAACAATGGTGTCTAAGCCTCTGTCACTTGTAGCAATAGCCGAGCGTAATCCTGCTAGACCACCACCTATTATTAAGCTATCTGTATATCTAATTTGCATGTTTTACCTCTTTAGGGAGATGATATTTCTCTCCATAATTATCTTGATGATCATAGCCTATTTTCATATATGTTAGAAGAGAAAAAATACCTATTGCCAAATAAAAAACGACTGCAAGTTTAATGATTTTTTTATGTTTAACTCTATTGGCTCTAGGATCTTTTCCATCAAACCATCCCCATTTTACAATAAGCCTATAAATACCTACAGCAGCATGAAGTACAACAGAGACAAGTAGCATCAAGTACATAGGCCACATTAGGTCACTGTAAATTCTGTCAGATGAAGCAAAAGGACCAATGTTTTGTGGTTGTGTCATCATAGTATAAAGGTGTATAGAACCTAAGAAAAAGAGCATAAACCCACTGCTTATCTGTATAAACCATAAATTAGTATCTTCATGCTTCATCATCTTTGCATGGGTTCTGTACCGCATATACTCTTTGTATGAACCAGGAAATTTTCGCATCGCTAAAAATGCATGTAAAATGAAAATAGTAAAAATTACCATTGCTAAAACAGAGATGAAAATAGGAGAACCACCTTCAATCATGAATTCACCTTCAAACATTTTCGTAAGATGATACATACTCTCTTTACCAAGTAAAATGGAAGATTCAAAAATAAGATGAAACATAATGAAGATAGCTAAAATAAGCCCCGTAGCACTTTGAAGAAAGTCTAATTTAGCAGGTATTCTGCTCTTGTGTTTATTGGGAGTTTTACCTGTAAGGCTCTCTATAATATGGTTTTTTGGCATAAAAAGTCCTTTGTTTAAAAAAGGTTAAGTAAAGGAAGTAAAAAATACTTCCTTAAGTGGTTGTTACGCAGTAAATACTACTTAATTTTGAAGAAATGCATCAATCTCTTCTATAACTACAGAAGCTTCTCTCTCTCCATCAATCACTTTAAGTAAATGATCATGGTTATAAAATTCTTCTATTTCAGTAATAGCTGCTTGGTAAATTTTCATCTCTGCATTAAAAAGATTATCTGCTCCATCGTGACCTAAAACACGCTCTTTTGCTACAGCTTCACTTACTCTGATCTCAATAACTGAATGAAGTTCAATGCCCTCAATGTTAAGAAGACAATCTGCAAACATTTTCATCTGCTTCTCTTTTCTTGGAAAACCATCGAGTAGTACGGTGTCAGTAGGTGCATTTTTAACAGCTGAAACAATAGTATCTATCACAATATCTGTAGGTACAAGCTCACCTTTAGAGATAAATCCTTCATTGATTTTTCCTAGTTTACTTCCTTTTTCTACTTCAGCTTTAAGTAAATCACCTGTAGAGTAGTGTGTAATATCTGAATGATTTTTAGCAATATTACTACCATCAGTAGTTTTTCCTGAACCTGGAGCTCCAATAAGAAGTATTAATTTTTTTGACATTTTCATTCCTCATAGTATATTTCTTAAATTATAGCCAATATAAGGTTTAACCTATGTGTATTTTATAGATTATGTTATAATTTACAAATTTTGCAAAAAGGAATTTATAAATGTATTCTAAATTAGGTATTTTTAATAAATAATCTTAAAAAATCACGATATTTTGCTAATATTGAATTTGAATTTTTAGGAGTTTATATGTATATTTTTAAAGTGATGATATCTTTTGCCTTACTGTTTTCTCAGTTACATGCTAGTAGTACTTTCCAAGCTGAATCAACTTATATTGATGAAACACATAAAACAGTTTCAGGTAAAGTTTTAGAGTGGTCAGATGACTTTGATACTATGCTTAGTGGTTGGTTGGAGAATGAAGATAGTAATGTTACTACAGAAGATGAAAGAAAACAGTCTGTTCAATTTTCCAATAAAAGAGTCAAATCAGTAGACTCCTTTTTTCAAAATAGAAAATATTTTGATAAAACAGAAGAGACATTTATGACACTTAGATTAGATAGTGAATTTCAATCTAGGGAATCGAATGATTTTAGGGTGAAGTTTGGTGGACAAATAGCATTAAGTAAGAGTAAAAAAAGCGTTAAATTTTTTATTGATAATGCTACGCCAAATAATATAGTTGAAACTATTGAGGATTATAAAGACGACTCCCTTGAGCTTGGATTTCACTATTTTTCTCCTGAAAAGTATGGTATAGAGTCAAGGTACTCATTGGGATTAAGGGGTATAGACCCTTTTATTCGTGCTAGATACTACATGAAGCTTAAGAGAGGTTTATGGTATATAGAGCCTTCACAAACTTTCAAATATTCAGTTGAAGATAAATTTGAAGAAGAGACCAATATCTATTTTGATAGACACTTTGATAACTTCTCTTTATTTAGAATTAGTCTGCATAGAAAAACTCAAGATGATATAGCAGGTATGGATTATGACTTAACTTTACAGTACTATTGGACTCCGTTTGAAAATATAGGTCTCAGATTCTCTCAATCTTTTTTTGGAAATACAAAATATCCTTATGCAATAGATTCAAATATTGAGTCGCCACAAATAGAGACATATAGTGGCATATATAACTATGCAAGCACTTTTAGTTTAAGACATAACATTTGGCGTAAATGGTTCTTTTACGAAGTACGTCCGGGTGTGAGTTTTCATAAAGAGCATGACTATGAACCTAATTATACTTTTCGTCTATTTCTTGATTTTCATTTTGGAAAGTTTTAGTACATACCTTCTACTGTTTGATGTTTACCATAAATAACACTTCGCTATAATACTGTTAATAACAATATATTGGAAAATAAAATGAATTTAGAACAACAAGATAAGCAATATGTACTTCAAACTTATGCTCGTGATTATACTAACTTTGTAAGAGGAGTAGGTGCAACACTTTATGATGAGAGTGGCAAAGACTATATTGACTTTGCGTCTGGCATAGGGGTGAATTCTATAGGGCATGGTAATGAGAAGCTTGCGACTGCTATTTGTGAGCAGGCTAAAAATATTATTCATATTTCAAATTTACAAGTGATAGAACCACAAGCAAAATTGGCTCAGAAGATTGTAGAGCTTTCTGGTTATGATATGGGTATATTTTTTGCAAATTCAGGTGCAGAGGCAAATGAGGGGGCTATTAAAATAGCTCGTAAGTATGGTGAAACAAAGTTTGACAATAAACGATACAAGATTATCACGCTTGAACACTCTTTTCATGGACGTACTATTACCACAGTTAAGGCAACAGGTCAAGAGAGTTTTCACACGCCAAACTTCTCTCCTTACCCTGATGGTTTTTCTTATGAAAAGTCCATAGAAGATGTTTATAAGGCAATAGATGAAGAGACTGTAGCAGTACTTATAGAGTTGGTTCAAGGAGAGGGTGGAGTTCAGCCTTTTGAGAAAGAGGAGATACAAAAACTCTCAGCACATTTGAGTGCAGAAGGTATTTTGCTCATTGTTGATGAAGTACAAACAGGGGTTTACAGAACAGGTGAGTTTTTAGCTTCTAACCTTTATGAGATAGAGCCAGATATTATTACTCTAGCTAAAGGTTTAGGTGGGGGAGTACCTATAGGTGCTGTTATGACTAAGCATAAAGAGGTATTGAGTGCAGGTGATCATGGGAGTACTTTTGGGGGTAACTACTTAAGTACTAGTGCAGGGTTAGCAGTACTAGATGTACTTGAAGAACACTATACCTCTGGGGCTGTTGCGGAAGCACATCTTTATTTTGAGAAGAGATTACATGCAGTGGTGCAAACGTATGGAGACCTTTTTGAAAAGTCTGTTGGACTGGGACTTATGAGAGGGCTAAGAGCTAAGAGTTCAGAGATACAAACAAGCGTACAGCAAGGGTGTATGAAAGAGGGGCTTGTGTTGCTAAAAGCAGGACGCAATACTGTACGATTTTTGCCAAGTATTACTATTACAAAAAATGAGATTGATGAAGGGTTTAAACGTTTTGAAAAAGTTATTAGTAGTTTGTAGTCTGCTCTTTGTCTCTTCTGTTTATGCAGATGAACTTGGCAATATACTCTCTAAAAATAAATCTTTGCTTTTTGAGTATGACTTAAAGAGTAATGACCTTAAGAGTGATATACTTTCCAACAGTTGGATAAACCCTGTACGCTTACGGTACAACAAGGACTACACTACACGTTTTGGAGACAAAAGTGTAGGTACAGAGACCTATTCAGTGATCATAGACCAACCTATATTTAGGTCTGGGGGTATCTACTATGGCATTAAGTATGCACAAGCACAGCGTGAAGCAAATGAAGCAGAGATAAAGCTTAAAAGAAGAGCCATGATAGGCGATGCTGTCTCTATACTTTTTAGTTTAAAGAAAAACCGACTTGAACAGAAGAAATTGAACTATCTTATAAAGAATGATAAAATAGACATACGTCAAAAACGTGATAGTTACAATGCAGGTTTTTATGATAGTAGTTTTTTAGATCAAGCGATTTTGAAAAAGAGCCAAGATGAGGCAATACTACTTGGACTTAAACTTACTCTTTTAGAGCTAAAACAGAGGTTTGCACTTTTAAGTGATAAAAATCCAAAATTCCTAAAAGTTCCTGTATTAAAGATGATGAGTAAAAAAGCTTATACAGAGGGTAACCTTGAACTCAAAAAAGATAAACTGCGTGCTAAGCAGTCAGAGTATAATGCAGGAGTAATAAGAGCAAAGTACTTACCAGCAGTCTCTTTACAAGGGCAATACACTGATGGTGATATTAACCCTCTCTTTGGAGGAGGAGACTCTGCTATGGATGAACAGTATTATAATTATGGTTTTGCTGTCTCTATGCCTATAGACTTTAACTCTTTAGATGATATAGAAGCTAGTAAGGTAGAAAAGTTAAGAGCAGCTACACAGGTGTTAGATAAAAAAGAGACTGTTAATGAAGAGTACCAATGGATAAAAAATAGTTTAAAAATATTGGATCAAAGAATTTCATTGGCTAAAAAAGAGGAGAAAGTTTATCATAAACTACATAAACTTACTACAAACCTTGTAAAAGCAGGAGAAAAAACCTCTTTAGATGCAGATGTAATGAAAAATGCTCTACAGATACGAAAACTAGACCAAAAAATTTACAAAATAGACAAACAGATACAACTGTTAAAACTTTACATAAGGGTAGAAAATGTACTTTAGTGCTTATATGAATGAGTGGCTTTATGGAGTTAATGGGTATTACAAAAACTTTAAAGCCATAGGTAAATCAGGTGATTTTTATACAGCAGTGAGTACGAGTAGTTTTTTTGGTGCGAGTATTGCTAACCATTTTTACACACTACTTAAAGAGGATAAAGCCAATAAAAATGGTTGGCTTATAGAGGTAGGGGCACATAAAGGGTATTTGCTTTGCGACATGATACAGTGGCTTTATACCTGTGACCCTACTTTAGTGCAAACATTAAAATTTGGCATAGTGGAGCGTCAACCAGAGGTACAAAAAGCACAATTAGCATATATAGAAGAGCGTTTTGGTGATGACATACAGATAAAACACTTTAATGATATTTCTGAAGTTCAAGCAGAGTACGCTTTTGTAGTTGCCAATGAGATATTTGATGCCTTCCCTTGTGAACTTTTAAAAGATGATAAATTAGCATTTGTAGAAGAAGATGAAATTTCTTGGAGAGAAGCACCTTCTAGAACTTTGGAGTGGGCAAAAACACATAGTTTAATCCAAGGTGAAATTGCTGTAGGTTATGAAGCGTTTGCTAAAGAGATGGCAGAGGGCATAGAAAAATGTGATTTTGTAACTTTTGACTATGGTGAAAAGTATGTACGTAATGATTTTTCTATTAGAGTCTATCGTTCACATGAGACATTTCCTCTTTTTGATGAAGCGTTAAAACTCTCAGAGTCATTTAAGAATGATGACATTACTTACGATGTAAATTTTAGACATGTAAGTGAAGCATTTTTAGCTAAAGGGTTTGAAGAAGTTGCATATGAGACACAGGCTAGGGCATTGGTACGTTTTGGGCTTATAGATATACTTGAACAGTTTGCCAAGCAGACAACACAAGAGAAGTATGTAAGAGAAGCAGATAAAGTAAAAACATTACTGTCACCCACGATGATGGGTGACAGATTTAAAATGATTCATTTAAAAAAGTAAGTTGAATAGTTATAAACCTTAACTATTCATAGACTTTAGCATGGTACATCTTTTAATAGATGAAGCTTCACTACCAAACATTTTTGTGTATTTGTCAAACTTCTCTTGACCAATCATTCCAATACACTCTCCTCTGCTCATAGTAGTACTTGTAGCGACTTTTTCTTCAGGTGTTGAAGTTGTATTGTTCTCCATACTTGGAGTAGAGACCGGTTTTTTAGTTTTAACTTTTGCTACTTTATCTTCAGGGTACATGTATGCAGATGAGTGGTTGTCATCTTCAACTTTTTTTAAATAGACTTTTCTTTTTGGAGCCTGAGGTACATGTACTTTTTTAGGCTTAGTTACATTATTTTCTACAATAGGTGCAGGTTTTTTAACCTCTGGGGTTTTATCTGCACATCCTACTGCAAATAGTGCTATTGTTATAAGAGCAATCCAAAATTTAAAATTTGACATAAGTTACCTTTTATTATTAATTATAGTATTGTAATATAATCTACTTAATACTAAAGTAAATGATTATTTTATTATGACTACAACTGCTATGGCAAAACCACCATCATGGCTAATAGAGAGTGAACTCTCTTTTATTTGATGATAATTTTGTGCTTTATCCGATAACTTAAAAGAGGGAGCACCTTTGAGGTTTTTAGTGATAATAATATCATGAAATGAAAGTTCTGCACCAATACCACAACCTAAGGCTTTAGCAATAGCCTCTTTGGCTGCCCAGTAGCCTGCAATTGATTCTATTTTTTTGGCAAGAAGTATTTCATTACTATCTAAAAACTTTAATTTAAATTTTTCACCAAACTTCTTTAGTGATCTTTCTACTCTTGATATTTGAATAATATCTGTACCAATCTTCATACGTTTGTCTTTTTACTTTTCAGTATTATCAAAAAATAGTTTAGAAATAGAAGTCACGGTATTAGGATTACTTAAATCTAAGCGTATAGCATTTAATGCTTCTGCTAAGTCGGCATTGCCTAATTGAAGAAGTAAACCCTTAATAGCATGTAGTGCATCATCAAGCTTTTCTAATGAGAGGCTTTCATCATCAAGGAGTATCTTTAGGTTTGTTAATGTTTCTGTGAGGTTTTTTATGCCCATTTCAACTAAAGGAGTAATCTGCTCGTCTGCAAATCCAAACCCCTTAAGGTGTTCATGCGCTATATGTTTTGTATTATTAATTATGTTTTTCATCTATTGCCTTTTCAATGGTTTTAAATAATATATCTAATTGTAGTGGTTTTTCAAGTAAGTCTATAAAACCTGCTTTTATTACTTGATCATATGTTGATTTATATACATCAGCAGTTAATGCATATGTTAAAGGGGGAGTTTTTATATCTTTGAATTTTTCTAAAACTTGAAATCCGCTAAGCCCAGGCATTTTTAAATCCAAGAATACTATATCATAATCTTTAGCTTTATACATACCTATAGCCTCATATCCACCCATGGCTAAATCTAATTTTGCATGGGGGTATCTATTGGTAATAAAGAGCTTTAAAATTTCTAAATTGGTTTCAATATCATCTATGGCAAGTATATTTAACACTTTACTATTAAGAGTGTTTACTATCTTATTTGGCTTGTTTATAGAATAAAAAATTTGGATATAGACACTAATAGGAGTAAATCGTTCATAGACTTTATCAAAATAGTTGAAAGATGATTGTGAGCTGATTCCTTCAGCGATAAAGTAGCTTTTCTTAAATTTATCAAGAGTCTTTAAATAGTGAATAAGGGCATTAAGTCTTTCATATGCATTTTGATAAGTAAGAATAGAGATAACATGAGGTGCATGATGACTTGAACCTGTAAGATAATTAATAAATTGTTTTTCATCTTCAAAATAGTCTATTTTTGCATGAAATTTTTTTAAAAAATCTAATTTCTGTTGAGAAACTTTTGTCTCATTTGTATTGTTGAAAAAACAGAGTACAAAATTATTCATCTCTATATCAGTTTGTTTATCAAGTTTTGCTTGTACAGTAAAGTTAAAAGTACTTCCCTTTTTAAGCGTACTTTTTACACTGATATCTCCTCCCATTTTAGAAGCAAGCTTAGATGCGATATGTAAGCCAAGCCCTATACCCTGTCTCTCTTTTTTAAAACGACTGTAAGGGTTAAAGATTTTTTTCATCTGCTCCTGGGTCATACCTATACCACTGTCTTCTATTTGAAAAAGTACTTTTAATGTACTGTTTGTCTCTTCTAAGTTTTTGACCCTTAGGTGCACAAATCCACTGTCAGTATATTTAATAGCATTACTTAAAATATTGACAAGTATTTCCATTATATGCTGATAATCACCTATAATTTTTTGAGAAAAAAACGCTATATCTGTTTTAAAAATCAAATCTTTTTTATTGAGGCTAAATGTAATATTATCAATAGCTTTTAAAATTATATCATCTAACCAAAATGCTTCTTCTTTAGTCTCCATCTGTCCAGAGTTTATTTTTGAAGCATCTAAAATATTTGAAACAAGGCTTTTTAGTGTTAGAGTCGCATGTTTAGCTTTATTAAGATAGCTGCTATTCTCATTGTCTAGGGTGTTTTTTTCATCTATTAATGTAATATATCCTGAAATTGCATTAAGAGAAGTACGCATCTCATGAGAGATATTGGCTATCATTAGCTGCTGCATATCAAGAGATTCATTTAATTGTGTACTCACATGTTGCAGTATATTTTGAATATTATCTCTTCTTCTCTCTACCTTTTTTGCATAATGAGATGGTTCAATTAATATCGTTTTTAAATATAGATAAAAAAAATCTATAATTTTATTTTTTTCTATAGTATAAGTCTCTTTATTAAGTAAATAAGAGAAACTATCAATAGCAAATGCAAGTACCTTTTCCGTAAATAAAGGATCGTCTTGAAAGTGTATATTATATTTTAGAGAGTAAAAGAAATCTTTATCTCCTTTAAACAAAGACTTTTCTATCTCTGAGCATATTTGTTCAGCCTTAATGGTACTTATATCAAAAGTAAGTATCATATTTTTCATAATAGTTTTTTTATCTTCAATACATAATTTAGTTCTCATAGTTACCTTTCAGAGAGTACAGCAAGTGTTAATGTCTGATTTTGCATTAAAGAGGGGGCATTGGAACTTAGTGGTCCTATCTCACCCAAAGAGTGAAAGCCGATAAAAGGTACATTAAGATTTTTAGCAAGATGCATAAGGTAAATAGGCTCCATATCACCCCAGTGACCTATATATGAGATGCAGGTAAATAAGAAGCCCACACTATTATTAGCATGATATTGATTAAAATCAGCCAATTGTGCTTCTTGTTTCTTAGCTGAAAAAGGGGTAGATAATTTAAGTTTATCTCCAATTTGTGCCTTTTTATATAAGGTAATACTTTTTGTTTCTCTATCGATACTTTGTATAGCAGATAAAGGAGATGGCTCTGAAGAATCATTTATATAATCATGAGATGTTATAAAAAATGGATGATCATATGATGCAAGCGATTCTGGATTAATAGTACCTATCATTCTCTCTATCATATCAAGGGCAGGAGTATTTTCAATTTCTAAGAGTTTATACCCCTCAGTATGAGTAATTTCGAGACTATAACCTATAGGATTAAAATTATGTTGAGACAAACCTTTAACCCTGTAATGCTCTTCATCAATAAGCCATACAAGTGTTTTAGTAGAACTAAACTGACCATTGTAAAATACTGTACCTTGATTTAAATCAGAAGATGAGAGACCTGAAATTCCACCATAAAAACCACTAATATTCTCTTTTTGATTTAAAATATTGATAATCTCCTCTGTGTTATTTGCATAGTGTGGTTCAAAAATAATAGCTGAATAGTGTTTACTTTTATCATTTTTAATATGTGGTTTTCTATTAGATGAAAGAAGCTGTAAAGAGTAAGAGAATTTTTTTATATCTATACATACAAATGTACAGTTATTATTT
This sequence comes from Campylobacterota bacterium, assembly GCA_034659695.1. Lineage (GTDB taxonomy): Bacteria > Campylobacterota > Campylobacteria > Campylobacterales > Sulfurovaceae > Sulfurovum. The sequence continues at coordinate 15,444 of JAYEHY010000046.1, forward strand.
TCATTTACATCAATGTGTGGAATTGTATTATAGATGATACTATCTCCACTACATCCTATAAAATCAATATCTGGAAAGTTTGTAGTAAACGTTTTATAAAATTCTAAAAAAAGTACCTCTTTTTTATAAGGATAAAAACCAACAATAAGTGTTGGTACAAAATTAAGAGAGTCAATTTCTTCAGAAGTTGTAACTATTGCATAATTCATAATTTATCTTTTTAAATATATTTTTATGTAAGTTTTAATAAATAAGCGAGATTTTCCTTATACTCATCAGGCATAATAGGCTTTGTTAGAAAAAGTGTGAAGTATCTACCCTCATCAATATATTGATTAGGGTAAATAGTAAGTGCTGCAATTTGAGTATCTATATTTTTTCTTAACGCGGCTTTAGCTATATCTACACCTGAACCATCAGGTAAATTCATATCTATTATCATTGCATCATAACAACTTTCATTGTTTTGTATATGGTTCAGTGCTTCTTTTAAACTGTATGCTACATCTACATCTATGATAATATTTTGCTCTTTCATAAAAGATTCAATAATACTATTTTCAAATTCTATTGTAAACTCAACATCATCAACAATTAATATCTTTTTATTTTCCATAAATATCTCCTGTATGCTAGTATACATTAAATTAATTAAGAAATTTACATCCACTCTACAACTTTTGCAACTTCATCTGCAACAAAGCATTTTATACCTGTTTTTTCTATGGGATTACTTGGTATAACAGCTTTAGTAAAGCCTTGAGTTTGCATCTCTTTGAGACGTTGGGTTAGTCCAGATACTTCACGTATTTCACCAGTAAGGCTAACTTCACCAAGAAAAAGTGTCTGAGCACTGAGTTCTCTGTCTCTATAACTACTTAAAATAGCTGCAATAATAGCTAAATCTGCAGAGGGTTCATTGATTTTAATGCCACCTGCAATGTTAATAAATACATCATACGTACCTAAAGGTAAATCTAATTTTTTTTCCAAAAGAGCCAGCAGCATGCCTAAGCGGTTATTGTCAAAGCCTGTTGAGCTACGTTTTGGATGACCATATGCTTCTGAAACTAAGGCTTGTACCTCTATAATGATGGGACGACTTCCCTCCATTATTACTGTTAATGCAGAGCCTGACTGTAGTTTCTCTTTGTTGAAAAACTTACCTGCCATACTTTTGGCATCATTGAGCCCCTCTTTATTCATTTCAAAAATACCCACTTCATTGGTCGCACCAAAGCGATTTTTAAACCCTCTAAGCAGTCTGAGTTCAGAGTTACTGTCACCTTCAAAGTAGAGTACAACATCGACCATGTGTTCAAGAACTCTAGGTCCTGCTATGGAACCATCTTTTGTAATATGACCAATAATAAAAATAGGAATATGTAAACTTTTTGCTATACGCATTAACTCAAAAGTAATAGTCCTTACTTGTGTAACAGAGCCTGGTGCAGAGGGTGTTTCATCGGAGTAGAGGGTTTGAATAGAGTCAATGACTATAAATTCAAAATGATGGTTAGATATTTCTGAAAGAACAGAACTTAAATTAATTTCAGGTAGTAAATAAAGATTGTCGTGGTTAGCATCTAGTCTGTTGGCACGTAGTTTTATCTGTCCTGCGGACTCCTCACCTGAGACATAGAGTACTTTTTTATTTTCTTTCGCAAGATTTCCCGCTATTTTAAGAAGCAGGGTTGATTTACCTATACCAGGGCTTCCTCCTATAAGCGTAAGTGAACCAGGAACTACCCCTCCACCAAGAACTAAATCCAACTCTATACTCCCTGAGGGAAAACGCGTAACGTTGTCCTCTTCTATTTGAGTAATAGGTTTTGCTTTTGAAAGTGATGAGCCTGAAGAGCTACTACTTGAAGTCTCTTTTAAAAATTTTATTTGATCACTGCTAAGTTCTACTATCGTCTCCCATTGGTTACAAGAGGTACATTTTCCCATCCATCTTGGAGACTGAAACCCACATGCTTGACACTCATATAGTGTTTTTTTCTTTGCCATAATGCTTTACCTTTATTTCTAATAGTGCCATTATAGTTTGAAATTATTATAGAAATAAAAAATATGTCAAATTGTTATGTTTTTCTGTAATGTTAACTGCGATTAAAACTACTTGGGTAGTGTGGTTGAATTTACAATCGACTCTTATGATATGATTATACCATCTTCCTTGAGTGGTGATTTGATTATACAAACGAGTAAAATGAGAAG
>JAYEHY010000047.1:0-17629 GCA_034659695.1 Campylobacterota bacterium
AGAGCAGTTGGGGCATCTACTGTAATTTTTGAATAACTTTAATATGTTATAATTAAAATTAGACATCTTGCAAAACCTATCGGAAACGATGGCTTTAGCCTCGTCACATGGTGAAGCTGAAGCATCACTTCCAAGTTTTGCAAGAACTCTATTATAGAAGGAGTACAGATGAATAAAATAATTATTTTTAGTCTATTAATTTTTAATTTAATACTTAACGCGGGGACGATGACTCTTGAAAATAATACTTCAGGTGATATTCCTGATAAGGGTTGCATTGACAGAACATTTGATATGCCTATTTCAGTAATAATTACAGATATTACTATTGAAGTAAATATTGATCATACGTATAGGGCTGATTTAGATATAAAGTTAACATTGTCAGAAAGAACTACAGTTGACTTAACAAGTGACAATGGTGGTGGTGCAGATAATTTATATGTGAAATTTAATGATAAATATACTACAAATATAGAAGAAGACACGAATACACACACAATTACAGTAGAAAGAGGTCCTGAAGCAGCACTTAGTACTTTTGATGGTGAAGATGCTAATGGTACATGGACACTTAAAATTTGTGATGTTAAAAATAGGGATACTGGTACATTTAACTATGCGATACTTGACATTAATGATACCCCACAACCTCCGCCTCCACCCATAGAAGGTGGTTTACAAGTTAATTTTCAGATGGATGAGTGCTATTGGATGGGTGGAGCAAATGGTGTAACTGATGATGTAAAAGACAGTTCTGGTAATACTTTACATGCTCAGTCACGTAATAAAGCAGATAATATAGAAGTAGATGCAAAGATTTGTCGTGCAGGTAATTTTGTCAATAACTATGAAAGTCAAACAGAAAGTGACGCGGTTTATTATCCTAATAGTACAGCTAGTGAAGAGAATATTGGGAAAAAGGTACCTTTTACAGTTTCTGCTTGGGTGTATCGTCTTGATGATGATAAATGGATGGCAGGCGTTGTAAGGTCTAGTGATTCAAGTTGGAGTGATGGATGGGGACTCATACATACTAATAGTTCATTTATACCAGGTATGCCGGGTTCAAAAAAATATCTTGATTTTTTTGTGGGAAGATATGATACTTATGCAAGAATACGATTATCTACAGATACTTGGACACATGTTGTAGGTACATATAATGGTTATACAATCAAAATATATAAAGATGGTGTATTAGAAGATTCAAAAGTTCAAGAAGATTATGAATTAGGTGCATTGCCTATCTCTATAGGTGATGATGTTTCAGTAAGTGATGATAGTGATTATGATGACCGTTGGAGAGGGAGTATAGACGAAGTAAAAGTTTGGAATCGTATTTTAACGGATGCAGAGATAACACAAATATATAATAATGAAAATTCAGGGTTTAATTTTGATGGAACTGCAAGAGAGTGTAAACCTTGTAATGGTTCATCTATCGCAGCAAATAGTTGGGATTTGATTAGTATTCCTGCAGATAGTCGGAGTGTATCTTTAAGTGTAGATGAAGTTTTGGGTGATGATATGAATGGTACATATGCTACAGATTGGTTAATGTATAAACGTACCTATAGTACTACAGATAACAGCAGTGCTTATGAGGCACTTGAACTAAATAGTACTTTAGATTTTGGTCAAAGTTATTGGCTCGCAAGTAAATTAGATAGTGAATGGTATATAGATGGCACACCTACGGTAGATTATGATTCAAGTAGTGATGCATGTACAGCAGATGAATGTGTTGAAATAGATTTAACTTCTGTAACCCATGATTTTGCTGTAGATGGTGATGATGGCACAGGTCCATACCGTTACAATATGAGTGGATTTACAGACATCGTAAAGCCTGTAGAGTGGGCTGATTGTAGGTTTATTATAGATGATACTGCTTATACACCTACAGATGCGAATCTGTCAGGATATGCCAATAAGCAGATTTGGTTCTATAATGGAACAGGAACAGATAAGAGTAACTCTTATATAACATGTGATGATACGATGAGTTGTAAACTCGTACCATTTAAAGGTTTTTGGATAGAGCTACATGGTTCAACAAAAGGAAAGAGTGTAAAACTCTTGATACCAAAGGGGTAAAGATGAAAAAGTATATGATAAGTTTAATACTGTTTATGTTGTTACTATCAGGGTGTGAAGATAAAAAAGTTGTTAATCAAACTCCAAAAACATTAGAATCTCCAATAGTGCATAAAAGCCTTACAGTAAACGAGAGTAAGAGTGTAAATATTGTACCTATGCTCTATATACTGTTATTATCTGATAGTAGTCCATCAGCAAATCAAACACCCATAGCTAAAGATGACAATGTAACTATAGTATCAGGTGAGAATATGGAGATATATATACTCTTAAACGATAGTGAGAGTGATGTAAAAATAGATCAGGAGAGTGTAAAAATTATTACTCAAACAACACATGGAACTGTAGAGTTAAATACAACTACTGGAGTCTTCACTTACTATTCTGATAGTTTATATATTGGAGAAGATAGTTTTACTTATGAAGTAAGTGATTATGAAGGAGCTGTATCAAATATAGTTACTGTTAACATAGTAGTAGCTCCTCCTCGTCTGCCTAAAAGGGAGGAGGAAAATCCTTCTAATTGGTACATACGATTGGTTGCAGCAGATTCAGCTAGAAAATTAACTACAGAGTCTGCACAGCTTGGTCAGCTTGATGAAGAGGGTGCAACAGTAAAACATACACTTAAAGCATTTAATCCTTTTGGAGGTGAATATATAGATATTATATTTCGTAACCCTGATGGTGTAAGTGTGGGAGATTATAAAGTTAATTATCATCCTTATGAAGAGGGAGTAGAAGATAGCTGGAGTTTTGTGGTACGTACAAATGATGAAAATGCAGATATTTCTCTCTCTTGGTTAGGACTCTATGTACTTACTCCTTATGTAGATGAAGAGAGTCGTTTACGATACAGTGAGTATCAATCATTAACAAATCCATTGCTTAAAAATATGAAGTTGATTGATAGCAGTAGTGGAGAAGAGATTAAGGTTTTTGAAGATGGAAATATACAGAGCTATCTATTTAATATGAGGGGTCAAAAAGAGCGTTTATTTGAATGGGTTGTAGCTATAGATGAAGTTTTAATAGAGAAGAGTAAGCGCAGTATAAGATTAGAAAAAAGTAAGGTTATTCAAAATAAAAAGATTGTTGAAACAACTTTTGATATTAACAGACCGCCTATGGTTGAAATGTATAAAGGTAAATAAAAATGAAAAAGAGTAGAAGAAGTTTTTTAAAAAAATCACTGTATTCAGCACCAGTATTGGTTGCACTAGGACAGTTTATTCAACCTGTTTCTATTCGTGCAGATGGAACAGGTGGCCCCTCAGGTCCTCCAGGAGGTTTCTTTTCTATCTTTAAATCTACAAGTTCAAATAAAAGAGTAAGACCGACAAGAGAGAGTAAAAAAACAAAAGAGTAAAATCTTAGTGGCTATAACCATAACCATAACCATAACCATAGCTATTACTCTCTTTGGTGGTTCCATTTAAAACAATTCCCTTATGAATTTTAGGGTCATTTGTAGTCCGTATAATATTTTGTACATACGCTTTTTTAGAGAGATGAGCTTTAAAAAGAATAAGCGTTAAACTAGAAAAGCGCATAAGTTTTCTAGCATCTGCCACAAGTCCAATAGGTGGAGCATCTATAAGAATATAATCATATCTCTCTTTAAGTTTTTCAATGACAGGTTCTAGCATTTTTGACATGATTAACTCTGCAGGGTTTGGGGGTCTTGGCCCACCGGTTATAATATGAAGATTTTCATATGAAGTATCTTGAATTACTTCTTGAAGTGTATGTTTTCGAGTAAGTAAAGTACTCATCCCTTTTGTATTGGGTAAACTGTAATTTTTATGTTGAGCAGATTTTCTCATATCAAGATCAAGTATAATTACAGATTTATTTCTACCTGAGATACTTTTGGCTAATTCTGAAACGGTTAAAGTTTTACCTTCGCCTGAAACTGAAGAGGTAAATGTAATAACTTTCGAGTTCCCCTCTATGTAAGAAAATTCAATATTACTCCATAAGGTATTGATTGACTCTTTATAGTGATCAGTTATCTTACTGTTTTCAAATTGAGGTAGAGCACCATAAATAGGTACATCTGTAAGTTTTTCAATATCGTAAATAGTTTTAATCGTGTTATTAATAAAATCTCTTATAAAAGCAATAGCTAAAGCTAAAATAACTCCTAAAATAAATCCAATAAAGATAATGGTTTTAGGACTTGTGCCAATAGGAGAGTTAGAGATAATAGGTTCTTCAAGAATACGTATATCAGAAACAATTGATGACTCTGTAATTGCTATTTCTGCTCTTTTTTGTAAAAGAAAAGCGTATATATTTTCATTTACCAAGAAGTTTCGGGTTAACTGTTCTAGTTCCTGCTCCTCTTTAGGTAACTTTTTCAACATAGTTTTTCTATTATATATGGTTTTTTTAAGGGCAATTTTACGTACATTAAGTGATTCAAGTGTGCTTACAATAGTGTCTTTGAGTCTTTTTGTACTAAATTCTATACGGTTTGTGAGTATAGTAACTTCAGGATGTATAAGTGTAAATCTTGCCATCAGTCCTGTACGTTCAATACTATTAGTATGGATCTCCTGAATAAGATTTCCTACAGAGGGACTTGCTAGCGTTGCTGAGTAAGGATCTATCCCAGCTATATCATGATGAGTACGTAGATAATTAAACATGTTGTCTAAAATATCAGTTTTTAAACTAATTTCATAAAGTTCATTTTCAAGTTCTCCTAACTTAGTAGATGTATCATGCGTACTTGCATTAAGGCGTGCATCAATATTAGTAATTTTATACTTTTGTAGCTCCTCAGCTGAACCACTAAGTGTCTTATTTATCGCATCAAGTTGCATATTAATAAAGTGAATTTTCTTTTGAATACTTTCAGTTTTCAGTTTTATATTGTCATTTATATAGGTATGAGTCACTGACTCAAGTATCTCTTTAGCTCTTGTAGGTACGGTATCTATAAATTTTAAAGCGATAAAATTTCCATACTTTGTATGAAGAGCTGCTGAGAGACCATTTTGTATAAACCATCCCATAGATGCATTTTCTCTTAATGTAAAAGCGTATGAATTTTCGTCAAATTGAAGTACTTTCTGGATTTTAATCTTAAACCATGGTGTCTCTATGGATTCACCAAAATGATGTGTTTTATGATAATAGACAAGATGTTCATTGTCAGATTTTGCAAAAAAACTACGTAGTTCACTAAGAAATTTGCGTTTAAGAGAGGGTTCTATGCTCAAAGTAAAAGTTTTATTGTCTATAGGTGTAAGTATGAACTCCATACTATGTGCTTTGTGTGTCATAGAAGCGACAGTAACTACAAAAGGAGAATCCTTATAGAGTTCACGTTTTTTAAACCACTGTGTTGTGTAGTAGCGTACACCAATATTTACATTCTGTAGGGATTTTTGTGCAATCACTCGTGTCTTTAAGACAGCTATCTCGTCATCAATATTATTATCTGTATGACCCATAGCATCTGTGACAAGATCATCTTTATAAGTGTTATATTTTGCAGAGACTATTTTTATAAGTGCCGAAGATTGATAGATATTATTCATAAAGTAGGCTTGAAAAAAAGCCATAATTGTAGTCATTAAAATGATAAATAAAATTGATTTTTTATAATGTAATATAATAGAAAATAAAGCTTTAAAATCTATCTCATCTTCTACATTATTATGGCTATTTTGTTTATAATCAAATTCTTTCATAAAATATTTTCGCCCCCTAATATTATACTAGCATAAAATTGTCACTCAATTATTAATGTAAAATATATGAATTTAAATTTAGTTTTTCTCAAACTTTGGAATACGATTAAATCTATATTTCATCTCTTTTTTCTCTATCTCTACAATAGAAAAAAAGTTTGTAGTTTCTATAAGATAAACGCCATCTTCTTTGGTTTCAAAATAGTCTGTGGAGAGTTTTTTCCCCAACTCTATATACTCATTATCTTTTCCTTTATAAGTATTAAAAGGTAAAGCTAAATGTGTAAAAGGATTTATCGCTTTTTCATTTTCATAATGAAATTGTCCCTCATGAATACGGTGCAAACTAGATAGGGTACCATCTACTTTGAGTTTATCGGCAATAATTGAACCTAAACTACGTATGTAAGTCCCCTCACTCACTTTAGCTTCAAGGTGTACAAACGGATGGTTATAGTTAATAAGTTTTATATCGTAAATAGTTGATGTAATAGTCTTAAGATTTACCTCTTCACCTGCACGTGCTAGCTCGTACGCTCTTTTTCCATTTACTTTTTTTGCACAAAACTTTGGTGGGTAGTAGTTTAATTCACCTTTTAAAGATTCTATAATTTCTGCAATTTTACTTTTATTAAATGGTGCAACCTCTTTAATACTATCTACTTTTTCTATATCTAAACTCGGAGAGTTAGCCCCCAGCCATAATGTTGCCTTATAACTTTTAGGTGTTTTGTTAAGGTATTGAAAAAGCTTAGTATATTGTCCTGTAGCAACAATGAGACAGCCAGTGGCAAATGGATCAAGCGTACCAGAGAAGCCTACTTTTTTAGTATGGTATTTTCTTTTTACATATCCCATATAGCCATTAGAGGTACGGAAGATGGGTTTGTTTACTACAAATAATCTATTCAATTTCTTTCCTGTAGGGTGCGTGAATACGCACCCTTCGCGTTATATTTTTTGTACAAATGAACTCAGTATCTCTTTTTTGTTTCCACCAAAGTTAATAAGAAGTTTATACTCATGACCTGATTTATTGGCTGCTTGTACTCGTCCGATGCCAAAGATTTTATGTTTCACTAAATCACCTTTTTTAAAGTTAGAACTTTTAGTAATTTTAAGGCTGGTATCTTGAATAAGTCCAGACTCACCTAAGAAGCGACTTTTGTCTATCATCTTTCGACGACCTTTGTAAAAACGACTATCTACGTAACAGAGTGTAAGGTCAGATTTGGCTCTAGTGATAGCCACATAACCTAAACGACGCTCCTCTTCCATATTGCAACCTTCACCAAGGAGAGGGAAGAATTCTTCTTCAAGACCGATAATAAAGAGATGTTCAAACTCAAGTCCTTTTGCTGCATGCACACTCATAATAGTAATGGCATTCTCTTCTATTTGGTCTTGATCACTTTGTAAAGATATATCATTTAAAAATTCGTCTAAGGTAAGGTCTGGATTTTTAATAACCGCATCTCTAAAGTAGCCATAAAATTCATCAATATTTAAAATACGATCCATACCATCTACCATACTGGCATAGAGATCTTTGAGTTTTATATGTTCTTCAAAAAGTGTAATAAAATTACCAAGACTGTTTTGTGTTTCGTCTTGCAGTATTTGTACACTCTGTATAAAGTTTCTTAAGGAGGTAGCTATTTTTTTACTCATAATCATAGGCAGTGTGCCATTAATACTCTTTTCAATATAGCTGTAGAGTGACAGTTGTGCATCATAAGCAGCATTTTGAAGTTTGATTAATGAAGCTTTTCCAATACCACGTTTGGGTTTATTAATAATACGTAGTAGAGAAAAATCGTCGTGTGGATTTGAAATTACTCTAAAGTAAGAGATAATATCTTTAATCTCTGCACGTTCATAAAAACGCATACCTCCAATAAGTTTAAATCCTAATCCCTCTTTTGTAAAGCCCTCCTCAAGAGAACGTGAAAGTGCATTAATACGATACAAAACAGCAATCTCATCAGGGTCAGTCCCCTTCTCAAGAAGTTTTTGAATTATAGATGCTATAGCTCTAGCCTCCATAGATTCATCAAGAGAGTGAAGAAGTTTTACCTCTTCACCTGAACCTTTGTGGGAGGTTAGTTTTTTTCCTAAACGCGTAGAGTTATGTTCTATAAGGGTGTTAGCAGCTTTTAAAATGGGTTCAGTAGAACGGTAGTTCGTCTCTAGCTTTACAGTTTTGGTATTTTTGAAGTAAGTTGAAAACTCTAAAATATTACGTATATTCGCACCTCTCCATCCGTAAATACTCTGGTCATCATCACCAACTACGCAAAGGTTCCCATGCTCACAACTGAGATGTTCAAGTAAACGAAATTGTAATTCATTGGTATCTTGATACTCATCTACCATAATATACTGATATTTGTTGCTAATCTCTTTTCTAAGTACGCTGTCATCTTCAAGTATTTTATAGGTAAGCATAAGAAGATCATCAAAATCAACTAAGTTATTCTCTTCAATATTACGTTGGTAGAGTGTATAGATTTTTGCTATTTTTTTATAGTCTGAAAGTTCTGCTTTTTCTACAACAACCTCAGGGGTAAGAAGAGAGTTTTTGTATTTTGAAATCTCTGAAGCGATAAATGCAATATTTAAATCTATACTTAACTCTTTGGCAATACTGCGTAAAAGACGTTTTTTATCATCACTGTCAATAATAACAAATGTATTTTTCCGACCAAGTTTTTCAATATGAAATTTTAAAAAAAGTAAACCAAACTTATGAAATGTACACAAAAGAGGAGGGTAGGATGAACGTGAAGGTATTATTTTAGTTGCACGTTCTCTCATCTCAGAGGCAGCTTTATTGGTAAAGGTAAGTGTTAATGTATTGGCAGGGTCTATGCCTACTTCACCGACAAGGTATGCAAGTCTTGTGGTAAGTGTTTTTGTTTTTCCACTTCCTGCACCTGCTAAAATAAGCATGGTTCCATCTATATGTTCTACTGCTTCACGTTGTGATGGGTTGAGTTCATTTAATATATGTTCCATAATGGTTTTATGCTCCTAAGATAGTCTTTATTATAGCCTTAAAATGATTAAAAAAGCTCTTGTTAGCTATAAGAAGAATGAATTAAGTCTTATTTAATAAGTAAACCTTATGTATGATTAAGTATAATTTGATATAATAACAATAGTTTAATTTTTATGTGATATATAATAAGGGAAAATAATGTTAAAAGATTTTGTAAAATTAGAGACTTTTTTGACTGTTGCAAGAGAGAGAAGTTTTTCTAGAGCATCAGCAAAGCTTGGTATATCTCAACCGGCTGTAACACAACAAATAAAATTTATAGAAAAATACCTTGCTGTAAAAATTATAGAGAGAAAGAAAAATGGTATTAAACTTACAGGTGAGGGTGAAGAGCTTTATAAGATTGCAACACGCCTAGAGAGAGAAATTAATGCTTCTGAAAAAGATATACTTAAAATCATCAATAAAGAGATGACATTTAGATTAGGTGCATCATATACCATAGGAACATATGTTATTCCTGGTGAATGTCTGAATGCTATGAGTGAAGCAATTAACAATGATGTAAATTTAAGTATTGATTTAAGTGATAGTATTGTTCAAAAAATTAAAGATAGAAAGTTAGATGTAGGACTTATAGAATCACCAGTCATAGATAATGACCTTATCTATAGAGAGTGGTTGGAAGATGAACTTGTACTTGTAAGCAATGTACCGATACCTAAAATAGTAAAAACAGAAGAGCTTTATGATTATAGATGGATTTGTCGTGAAGAAGCATCTCATACGAGAAAAGTAGTTTCTGAAGTATTTGAAGAGTTGGGAGTATCTTGTAAAAGTTTTGATGTAATCAGTGAAGTAAGTAATACAACAACGGTTTTACAAACAATTAAAAGAGCTAAAAAAGATATAGAAAAACCGGTAGTTTCTATTATTTCAAAGTATGCTATAGCAGATGAAGTATCAAAAGGTGAACTATTTGAATCAAGATTAAGAGGTTTTGTTATGAAACGTAAATTCTTTATAGTCTATTCAAAAGAGAATAAACATAATGCTTATGTAGATAAAGTAGTAGATTACATCTTAGCAGGTGAATGCTAAGAGAAACTAAGGCTTCTTTTTTTTAAGAAGCCTCATGTTACTTGGGTTATTAAGAAGGGCTTTCATAGAGTTCTTTTTACTCGCTTCCTCTTTTTTTGCAGGTTTTGCAAGGTTAAATACTATGGGGTTGTCTCCTACAAAAATTTGCTTAATTGCAAGTAGAGGTATATTGACTGTAGAGCCAAAATTCTCTTCACCAAATCCTGCTTCAAATGAAAAATATCCATCTTCAAGTTTAGCACTCTCATAGGTAAATCCTGCCAAAACAAACAGTACGACTTCATTAAAACTCTCTTTAATTTCGGAAGGAAGTTCTGGTGAGAAGTCAATATATTTGATCTCACACGCTATTGAAAATTCTTGATTTTTATTAAATAGATAACCTATCGTATTATCTATATGGTCATGTGCTATTTTTCTGTATTCTTCAGTCTGAAAAAGATTAATGGTCATAATTTCTCATTTATAAGTGAATTGGTTTAGTATTTTAAATCCTATCATAGCATTCATTAAAGCTACTTGTGTATAGTTAGCTATCTGATCTTTTCTAATATCTCTGAGTTGTAAAAAGCCCTCATCTAACAATCTAGCCCTTGTGGTGCCTTTAAGGAGAGGAGTTTTAGGAGTAAACCACTGTTTATTATCATAAAAAGCAATATTGGCAATACTTGTATCGGTAATGTAACCATTTTTTTCAATAAGTATCTCATCTGCACTTGAGTTTAGCGTAAGAAGTTTATTGAGTGCTTCACGGTTGGCATACTTATGGTCATACTCAAGGTTGGAACTAACAATTTTAAGGGAGTTTATCTTTTTAGCTCTGTAGGGAATATATTCAACAGTCTGTATTTTTTCACCATAGACTATACGACAACGATAAAGACCTTTTTTAGGGGCTTTAATAAAAGAAGATAACGCTAAATGCCGTTTTGTGCCAAATAGTGCTTCTCTACTTTTGTCACAACGTGCTTGATGATAAGGAAGATGATAGACTCTTCCTTCATCAATTTTAATAGTTTCTAAAAGAAGAGGCAACGGTATCTCTTTTTATGTATCAAAAAGTTCTGTAGAGAGGTAACGTTCTGCAGTGTCACAAAGTATGGTAACTATGGTTTTACCTCTGTTCTCTTCTCTCTTTGCTACTTCATATGCAGCATGTAGGTTTGCTCCTGCGGATATACCCACAAGAAGACCCTCTTCTCTAGCTACCTTTCGTGCCATTTTATAGGCATCTTCGTTACTAACAGTTACAACTTCATCATAAATAGAGGTGTTTAAATTCTCAGGAATAAAACCTGCACCAATACCTTGTATCTTGTGAGGTGACGGAGTACCTCCACTAAGTATGGCTGAATCTTTAGGCTCTACAGCAACGATGAGTACCTTTTCTAGTTTATCTTTTAGTACCTCTGAAGTACCTGTCATTGTACCACCTGTGCCAACAGCAGCCACAAATACATCTATAGAGCTATTTGTATCTTTTAGTATCTCTAAAGCTGTTGTTTTTCTGTGAATATCTGGGTTATTGGGATTTCTAAACTGTTGTAAAACTATAGCTGAGTCCAACTCTTTAGCCATGGCATTTGCTTTAGCAATAGATCCATTCATACCTTCACTTGCAGGTGTTAAAACAAGCTCTGCTCCCAAGTATTTAAGTATTTTTCGTCTCTCAATACTCATAGAGTCAGGCATAGTCAAGATAAGTTTCAGACCTCTTGCAGCACATATAGAAGCTAAGCCTATGCCTGTATTACCACTTGTTGGCTCTATGATAGTTGTACTTTTATCTATCTCACCCGATTTCATAGCCTCATCTATCATGTTAAATGCTATTCTATCTTTTACCGATGAAGTAGGATTCATAAATTCACATTTACCTAGTACTGTAGCACCTGTCTCATTAGAGAGCGAATTAATCTTAACTAAGGGGGTCTCTCCTATGAGTTCTTCAACACTATTGGCTATCATTGAGTATCCTTTATATATTACTTGTGGCTTAGTGGTTTAAATTCATAATTTTCATCATCATAGCATGATATATCACCTTGTTTTATATCATAGTGCCAACCATGAAGAAAAAGTGTACCCTCGTCAACTCTTCTTTTCACACCAGGGTAAGTTAAGAGGTTATCTAGTTGATAGACTACCGAAATCTTTTCTGTATAACGTAGCATACGCTCTTTGTCATCATCTTTGTGGGCTAGCATGGCAACTTTTTTTGCTTCATTACCCAACTCTAACCACTTAAGAGTATGGGTATTTTCATTTGTCTCCTTAATGTTTTTGTAGAGTGCTTCAATAGCACCGCAATGAGAGTGCCCACAAACAATAATATCTGAAACTTCTAAGATACTTGTAGCATATTCTATAGCAGAAGCCGTAGCATGAAAGTCTTCATCTGGCTTATAGGGAGCAACAAAGTTCCCAATGTTCCTAACAATAAAAAGATCACCAGGTTTAGATCCTGTAATCATCGCAGGCATAACTCGCGAGTCACTACATCCTATAAAGAGTGCTTTAGGACTTTGTCCCTTCTCAATAAGTCGTTTAAAACGCTTCTTACTTTTGTTAAAACTTACATTTTGAAAGTTTTTATGTCCTTTTTCAAATGCCTGAAGATTACTATCCATTTGTTACCTCCTTTATGCTATAAGCTATCTCTTCACTTGCAAACATAGGTACAACACCATTATAGTTTACAGGAACTGTAAATGGTTTTTTCTCTAATGTAACGGTTTTTTCTAAAGGTTTAACTCCATAAATATTTTGTGCATTTCCAGAGACAAAGGCTTGAAGATTCTCAAGAGGTGCATTGTTACTTTCAAAAAGCTCTGTAAGAAGTTGTAGAGCAATAGGTGAGGTAAATACCCCAGCTGCACAACCACAAGACTCCTTGGCATGTTGCGGGTGTGGTGCGGAGTCTGAACCAAACATCACTTTAGGGTGTGCTTCAAGTGCAACCTTTAGAAGTGCATCTCTGTCTTCTGGACGTTTAGCTATAGGCTTACAAAAGAGGTGAGGTTGTAGCATTCCTCCAGCAACATCATCAAGGGTAATAAACAGATGGTGAACAGTTATTGTTGCATAGAGGTTCTCAAATCTATCTAGTGCATCAACACTTGCTTTTGTTGTAATGTGTTCCATGATGATTTTAAGCTTTGGAAAAGCAGTAGCTAATTTTTCATAAATAGAGACAAATTCAGCCTCTCTGTCCATAACAAAACCGTTAGTTTCACCATGTACACAAAGAGGAATGTCAAGCTCACTCATAGCATCAAGTGCAGGGCGTAACTCTTCAACATCAAAACCACTTACTCCACCCTCAGAGTTTGTAGTTATACCAGCAGGGTAAAGTTTAATAGCTGTAATCTCATCACGAACTGACTCTAAAAAAGCTTTGTCATAACTTGGCTTAAAAAAGAGTGTCATGTAAGGTGTAAACTTTTTGTCTCCCATAGCTAAATTAATACGCTCTTTATAAGCAATAACCTCCTCTTTTGTACTTACAGGTGGTACAAGGTTAGGCATGATAATTGCTCCTGAAAAAGTTTCTGTTGAACCTTCTATAACGTTTTCTAGCATTTCACCATCACGTAAATGAAGGTGCATATCCAGAGGTGTATTAAGAACTACTAGGGGTGTTGATGGCATTAAAATCCTTTAAAATATAATATTGTGAATGGGTTAAATCTTTTGGTACAAACCAATAAATAACTTTCATTTTGCCACAATAGTGATTAAATTTTAGTAAATAAGAGGCTTTGGGAGGGCTAAATGTAACCACAGGGTAGTCTATACCCCCATCGAAAAATTGATTACAACGTAAAATACGCAAAGCACTGGAAACCACAGCTCTATGAGGAGTATTAAATTCAAACTGCCACTTAGCATATTCTGAGCAAGAGGGGTAGTATCGACAGTTTGCAGGGAGCATTTTTGAAATGTACTGGTAGCCTTTGATGGGTGCTATAAATATATTTTTCATTAGAAAGGTAAATTCTCTTTGTAAATAGTGATAATAAGTATATAGTCTTTTTCTATTCTATAGAGTATAGAATATCTTTTGTAGACGAGTTTTCGTATCTCTTTTCCAAATTCCTCTGCTAGTCGACCGAGTTGTGGAAATTGATTAAGTGTTTGGCTGATATATTTTTTCATAGTAATCATATATCGATCAGACGTATCTATATCAAGTGTCTGTTCATAAATATAGAGTGCTTGGGCAATAAGATTATCAGTTGCTTTTTCTGTAAATACAATATCAGTCACGGTACGCCTGCATTGCTTTTTCAAATGCCTCATCTATACTCAAAAGTTCACCGCGTTCAGCTTGGGCTAAAGCCTCTTGCACATCTCTTTTGACCTGTGCATGTGTACGGTTATACTCATCCATGGAGAGAATGATGATAGATTTATCATTTTTGGTTGTGATAATGACTTCTTCATTATTATCACATACATCATCTATGATGGCTTTGAGGTTGTTTCTTGCGTAGGAGTAGTTTACCGCTTGCATGGAAAATCCTTTTGTACAATATATTGACAATTTTATCTGAAATGGGGTTTGATGTCAATATCATAAAAAACAAGTATCTGTTTTTCAAAAATTAATATATTATGTTGTGTCCTCAAAAAAACCATTTAGCGTAAATTTAGCAGCACTCTCAAGAGAGTTTGGTATAACTGAACCGACGCTATATACCTACATGGAAATACTAGATAAAACAGCTATCTTTAAGCCGATGAAGAAGTTTAGTATTAAACTATCTAAGAAAGCACAAAAGTTACTTTTTTCAAATACAAATATACTCTACAGTTATAGTCATAAATTCAATGTCGAAGTAGATGTAGGGACTGTACGAGAAATTTTTTTTGTAAACTGTTTTAAAGAGATTTACTATAGTGATATTGGTGATTTTAAAGTGGATGATTATATATTTGAAGTGGGTGGTAAAAATAAAAAATTTAAACAAATTAAAGATATAGAAAATAGTTTTTTAGTGATTGATATAGATTTTAGTTCAAACAATAATAAAGTGCCTTTGTGGTTATTTGGACTACTCCTTTGTGAGGATTGTGCGTAGTTTAGATTATAGTAGCATCAGCATCACCTGACCCCTAATCTTAAGTCAACTTTTAATTCAAAAATACCATCTCGCAATGGCTTTGTAAATTTATCTGATAAGTTAAAATTGTTATTTTTATACTCAATAAGCTTTTGAATATTTTTATATATCAAAGCTCTCTCTTTTATTGATAGAGTTTCTAAAAAATCTATCATAGGGATAGAATCATTTAGTTTAGCAAAATCAAATTTGAAATCTTTCATAGATTTATTATAGCAGATATATTTATATGTAAGTTTAACGGCTGAGTTAAGAGACAAGGCGATAAGAATCAGCAAAAATTCGATTTCTTATCTAACTAACTTTAGAAAATAAAAGCTTGGTATTTTTGCAGTATAGCCTTGTTCGATTTCTACGATTTGTTAGTCATTAAATTTATCAATACCATAATAATCTAATAGAAATAAAGGAAAAGAACTAATTACTGAAACCTTATTATCTTTATCTATATATTTTTCTTTTTGTTTTGTAAATATTTCAATTTGTTCAATTATAGTATTAGGAAATTCAAAGTTGTCATTTACTATAAAGTGAGCTTTTTTACAATGTTCACTAATAATATAATGCCAATTTTCTTTTGACATATTCATGTTAACTTCTCCCAACTGTTTTAAATTATGATTACAATTATTTCTTACTATTTGTTTGTATTGTTGTTCTGATATTGCGATAGTATCTTTAAATTCAATACTTTCTTTTAAATGTTTAATTGCTTCAACCATAGGATAACTTATAAATAATTTTCCATTGTCAAATTCATCATTAAAAGTTTCTAGCATATTTTGAATTTTATTATCATCTGCTGTAGGTGCATGATTGTCATAATCAAAGAATAAATATATAGATTCAACATACTCTTCAACTATATCTTTTAATTCAGGGTTTTTTGCTTGTAACTTATCCTTTAATATGAAAAATAAGCTTTCATCATTACCATTTTGTAGCTTATTGTATAAACTATATATTTCTCCACAATGAAAACCATAGATTATTCTATTAGTTTTATTTTGTAAAAAATGTTCTTTTAAACTATCAAATATGAATTTTTCAGTTTTTTCACCTTCAAAAACCATTAAAATATAGTTATTCTTATTCAAAAGAATTTGCTCTATACATTTTTTCTATATTATGACCTTCTCTTAGTTCTCTATCTGTACATTTTGTTAATGGTCTTATTTGCTTTTCATCCATTAGAAAATAACAATCAGGTCTTAATAGGTCATTTGAAATAGTAGATGTATTATGAGTTGTTAATATAACTTGAGTATTATTAACCTCTTTCAATCTTTCAATAATAGTTCTTGACAATGAATGATGATAAAAAGCATCAAATTCATCAATAAATAAAAAGGAGCAATGTTCTTTTTGTTTTAATCTTTGATACCAAAAATAAAATAAAGTTAAAGATACAGTTCCTGAAGAAGCTATTTCAGAGAATGGGATATTATTATTTTCAAATTGAAAATCAATACCTTTTTGAAGATTATTATCTCTTTGAATTAATTTACAATTTATACCTGCATCATTTAAAAATGTTTCAAAATCTTCTAAATTATTATGTTCAATGATATCTTCTTCAATTGCATGGGTGCCTTGTTCTAATCCAATATAGAATCTATCGTCTAAGTTTCTAAAAAGTAGCATGTGATTAATAAAGTTTATAAGTTTTTTAAAAGCTTTATTATCTTTGTTGTCCTTCAAAACTGAATTAGTATTAAGATATTTTACTATAGATATATTATTATTAGACAAATCTTTATTCAAGTTTTCTGTACCTTTTGCTGTTGTTTTTAGAATATAATTAATATTTCTATCAATAGAAATGAATTCATTTTTATTGATTATTAATTTTTCTTCAACTAATTGCTCATGGGTTGTTTTAGAATATTCATAAATTAATATGTCATCATCAAATTTAAATTCAAATTTAAAATTTGTAGTATCCTTAGTATTATTTGCATTTGTATAATTTAAGTATCTTTCAGGTGCAAATTTTTTATCACTTACATGAGAAATTATATCGAATATCGCGAGTGCTAAATTTGATTTTCCACAACCATTTTGACCATATATGATTGCTTTATTGACAATATTGTCTTTAATACAGTTTTGATTAAAAGCAAAAGAACTTGTATCACTTAAGTCAAATATAAAAGCTTTATTAAAACTTTTAAAATTACTTACTTCTATTTTTGTTAACATTTTGGACTCTTTTTAATTTTATAAATGAATTTTATCACATGTAAACTAAATTATCCGTAAAAAAATTACGACAATAATTAATTTAATAAATATAATTTGATTTTAAAGTGGAGACTAACGGGGGCGTGGGTAAGCGACAGCCGATGGGAAAGTTTACTTTCGCATCGGTTGATCGCTTCTCCCGCTTGTTGTTCGATGCCTAGCATCGGGCAGCAAGTGGGTGTTCAGCCCACGCCCCCGTTGTTCGAATGCGAAGCGTTTGAACAACTATTTATTGAACGAACATTATAACATAAAACCCCTCTATGCGATAAATAAACGAACACTAAAAATGTGTGTTTATTGTTAAAAGTATGTCAATATGCCATATTTTTAACAATATTTCAAAGAAT
>JAYEHY010000048.1:0-3817 GCA_034659695.1 Campylobacterota bacterium
TTAATGCTCTTCTTTAAAAGAAAAACCACCCTCTTTTAACTGTATTCTTATTTTCTCTTGATGTTCAATACCTTTAGTTTCTAATGCTACGGTAACATGTGCATCTCCAAACTCCAAGTCTGTAGATGTTCTGTCATAGCCTATTTGTACTATGTTTGCTCCAACATCTGTGAGTATTTGTGTAAATGACTGTAATGCACCTGGTTTGTCTATAAGTGTGACTAAGAGCTTCATTTTTCTAGCACTCTTCATAAGACCTTTTTCAATGATGAGTGATAGCATGGTTACATCGATGTTTCCCCCGCTAAGAACAACTGCTACTTTAGCGCCTTTTGGTAGGTCTATTTTTCCATGTATGAGTGCGGCTACACCTACTGCTCCAGCACCTTCAACCAATACCTTCTGCTTCTCTAACAAGAAAAGAGTAGCAGAGGCTATCTCATCTTCACAGACACTTTTAAAGGTATCTACATTTTTTAAAATATACGCTAATGTAATAGGTGAAGTATCTCGTACTGCTATCCCATCGGCTATGGTTCTTACACTTAAAGTATCTAGTGTTTTTTTTGCTTCAAAAGAGTTTTTCATTGCAGGAGCACCCTGAGCAGAAACAGCAATAATCTTTGTTTGAGGATGCATCTCTTTACTCACTACAGATATACCCGATATAAGCCCTCCTCCACCTACAGGAACAATAATAGCATCAAGATCTTCCACATCTTCAAACATCTCCAAGGCAACGGTACCTTGCCCTGCCATCACTTCATCATCTGTAAAAGGGTGTACAAAATTATAGTTATTCTCTTTTCCAAAAGTAACCGCGTAAGCATAAGCTTCATCATAGTTACTGCCATGAAGTATGACATTTGCACCAAACTCTTTTACACCTAATACCTTCGTTAAAGGTGTAGATTCAGGCATGACAATCGTTGCATCTATACCAAAATACTTTGCAGAAAAAGCTACACCTTGAGCATGGTTTCCTGCTGATGCAGCCACAACACCACCTCTCTCATCTGCTTCGATGAGTGTGGCTATTTTATTAAAAGCTCCTCTGAGTTTAAAAGCTCCTGTACGCTGAAGGTTCTCTTTTTTAAGATAGATTTCATATCCACTGATTTGGCTCAAAATAGGTGCATAAGAGAAGGGTGTGCGATGTACTACACCATCTACTCTTTCATACGCTTTTTTTATACTGTTTAAGTCTAACATTATCTTTCCTAGGTAATAATTGGCGAAAGTATATCAAAATTAAGGATAAAGCATGGAGTGTGAAATGCCATTGGTTAACAGTAACCCAGAAGAGATGAAAGAAATTTTTGAAAGTGTCAAAACGATAGCTATTTTAGGTCTCTCTCCTAATGAGAGTAAAGCGAGTAACATGGTCGCAAAATACCTTCAAAATGCAGGTTATAAAATAGTTCCTGTTTACCCAAAAGAGGAGACTATACTAGGTGAAAAAGTGTACCGTTCTTTAGCAGAAGTTCCATTTGAAATTGACATGGTAAACATTTTTAGAAAGCCTAATGCCTTTGATGCCATAGCTGATGCCTGTATCGCAAGAGGAGACATAAAAGTATTTTGGGGACAGTTAGGACTTGTAAACAACGCAGCCGCACAAAAAGCCAAAGATGCAGGCATGACAGTAGTACAAAACTACTGTAGTAAGCTTGAACATCAGGCGTTGATGTAGATTTATGTTGTAAATCCATTATCTTAAAACCTATACTCTTTCTTTGCTTCTTTTGTGCTGTCAAATAGGACTTATCTTACATAACAGCATAATGGAGAAAGTGTCGTTATCATTATCAGATGGTACCTTTAGTTTTCAGTCTTAGAGAAGCCCTAAGTCTGCTAAAACAGTTTTTACTTTTGGTGAAATTTCACTAAGTTCAACCATGAGTGCTTCCCATGCTTTATCTTCTGCATACCACTCTTCAATGCGTTTCATTGAGTCACTTTTTTCATCTTGACTTAATGTACCTGATTTATCAATATTCTCTTTAATTGCTTCCAAATGTTTTAAATTACTTTTGCTCATTTTATTCTCCTTAATAGTTATTGTATTTTCCTATTTCAATCTTAATATATAATATTATAGCACGTATAAGATTGAAATGTTACTGATTTTTTCTAAAGAATGTAAAAGCTACGTTATAATAAAGATGTAGTACTTTAAGGAGGTCAAAAAATGTACTTAAAATCAAAATATGATGATACTGATATAGATAAAATTAGTCAAAAAGAGACCAAAACATTAGAGTTAAATGCCAAAGAGTTGTACCATGAGAGTGGGTGGTATCTTGAAGCAGGGGAAACCTATCGTTTCTATGTTGTCGAGAAAAAACCATTATATGATAGAAATATTCCCTCTCCTGGAGTAGGAGGATTTAACAGTGCTTTCCCTAAAAGTTGGATAAAACGTTTTATAATGAAACTCTTTGAACCATTTCGTCGCAGACCTCATGATAACTGGTTAGCTCTAGTTGGAGGAGTAAAAGCTGAAAATGAATCGATCAAACAGATAAATGTAAAATCCGATAATTTCTTTTTAATAGAGAATGAAACTGAGATAAAAGTACATACTAGCGGTGAATTTATCTGTTTTTTTAACGATGTCAAATTCATGTATTATAACAATAAAGGTAGCGTTTCTATTACAATTCAAAAAGTTTAATTTCAAATAAGGAGAAGGCAATGAAAAATATAGTGATATTTTCTGATGGAACATGTAGTGAGAGTGATGATACATATGTAACTAATGTATTAAAATTATATAAAATGATAGAGCGTCGTACAGAAAAACAGGTAGCATTTTATGACCCTGGTGTTGGAACGAATTGGCTAAAAATCACAGGTTCGGCTTTTGGAGTGGGTATCTCTAAAAATATTCAAGAGTGTTATAGTTTTATCGTAGACTATTATGAACCTGGTGATAAGATTTACTTATTTGGATTTAGTCGTGGAGCATATACTGTTAGAAGCCTTGGAGGAATGATTAACAAGGTAGGAATTCTTAAACGTAAATTTCGTGATATAGATAACATTGATGATAAAGTATATGACATCTATAAAAGAAAAAACAATGATAAAGATGCAGAAGATTTCAATAGTAATTTTTGCTGGACAAAGACTGATAATGAAGGTCATATAAATGATATTCATTTTATTGGGGTATGGGATACCGTTTCTGCATTGGGCTTTCCTCTATCTAAAGTAAACAGTCTTAATCCATTCTCTTATCGTTGGTATGGATTTCATAATAAAACACTGAGCCCACATGTAAAATATGCTTATCAGGCACTCTCAATTGATGATCAGCGTAAAATCTTTGGGCCTGAAATATGGAATGAGACTAATGAAGTTCAAGGACAAACTATAGAGCAGGTATGGTTTACTGGTGTACACTCCAATATAGGTGGTGGGTATCGCCGCTCTGGACTTTCTGATATTACACTACAGTGGATGAGTAAAAAAGCTAAAGAAGCTGGACTTATACTGTGGGATAATCATCATAAAAAAGTTCTAATTACACCAGAATCTGGTGGAAAGATTTATGACTCATGCAGTGGTTTTGGACAGATATATATCAAAAAACTTCGTGATATAGCTATAGATTCGCGTATTCATACAAGCGTTTTTGAACGAATAGATAATGATGAACTAAATTATAATCCAAAGAATATTCCAAATAGTTTTCAAAAATGGGACGATGATGGTTTGGTAAAAGATTAGTAAGTAGAAACTTAATATAAACAGATGCTATAATATAGCCAAGATTAACTAGGGTTACTATGAAACTAAAAAAACTACCAAT
>JAYEHY010000049.1:0-3787 GCA_034659695.1 Campylobacterota bacterium
TATGTATTTATTGAATTAAAATATATTTAGAGATACCTTGAATACTGTATTAAGCATAGAGAAGTTAACATTAAGCATAGCGAAACAGAAGCTACTGCATGCCATAAGTTTTACCATACAAAAGGGTGAAGTTTTTGCTTTGGTGGGAGAGTCTGGGAGTGGAAAGTCTTTGACCTCCTTGGCTGTTATGCGGTTACTACCTGAAGTTATCTTTGTAAGCTCTGGAGATATAAAACTTCATAATAGCTCACTGTTTACACTACCTGAATCAAAAATGCAAAAAATCCGTGGTAAGTCTATTGCGATGATATTTCAAGAGCCTATGTCTGCACTAAACCCTGTTATGACTGTAGGTGAACAGGTAGCAGAGGTGTTAAAGCTCCATTTAGGGTTAAAAAAAGAGGCAATCAAAGCTAAAGTAATTGCTCTTTTTGAAGAGGTGGCACTCAGAGATCCACAAGAGAGATACCACTGGTACCCACATCAACTCTCAGGTGGACAGAAGCAGAGAGTTATGATAGCCATTGCCTTAGCCTGTGAACCTGACCTGCTTATAGCTGATGAACCTACCACGGCATTAGATGTAACCATACAGGCACAGGTTTTAGCACTGCTTAACACCATTAAAGAGCAAAGAAACCTCTCTATTCTTTTCATAACGCATGACATGGCAGTGGTCTCTCAAGTAGCCGATACCGTAGCCGTTATGCGTAATGGTGAGATAGTAGAGCAAGCAACAAGCAAAGAGTTTTTCTCAAACCCCCAGCACCCATATACTAAGAGTCTTTTAAGAGATGCCTTTGCAAAGAGAGAGAAGAGAAAAGACGAAGATGAAGTACATACTTTACTAGAAGTAAAAAACTTAAAAGTCCATTTTCCTATAAAGAAAGGTTTTTTTCAACGTACTGTAGGGGCAGTAAAAGCGGTAGATGGAGTAAGTTTTAACATTCCTAAAGGAAAAACCCTTGCTTTAGTAGGTGAGTCAGGAAGTGGAAAAAGTACCATAGGGCAAGCCATACTCTCTTTAGTTCCTCCAACACAGGGGAGCATAAAATTTGAAAATCAAGAACTAACAGGTCTGAATACATCTGCTTTAAAACCCTACAGACAAAAGATACAAATAGTGTTTCAAGACCCATTCTCTGCATTGAATCCACGTATGACCATAGGTAATATTATTCGTGAAGGCATGGTAAGTTTGGGTATAGGTGCTAAAGAGAGAAGCCTTCAAGATGCACACATAGAAGAGTTACTGCTTAAAGTTGAACTAGAAGTAGAACACGCCCATCGTTACCCTCATGAGTTTTCAGGAGGACAACGCCAACGCATAGGCATAGCAAGAGCATTAGCGGTAAAACCAGAACTTATTATCTGTGACGAACCCACCTCTGCTCTTGATGTGTCTGTACGTTCACAAGTACTCACTTTACTAAAAAAACTACAACAAGAGTCAGGAGTCTCTTACTTGTTTATCACGCATGACCTCTCCATCATCTCCACTATAGCCGATGAGGTAGCCGTAATGAAAGAGGGGCAAATAGTAGAACAAGGTTCAGTAGAAAATGTCATGCAAAACCCCCAACACCCCTACACCAAAGAACTACTAGATTCTGCACCGAAGTTAATGGGTTGAGAGTAGGTCTTTAGTTAGATATTAAAACTTTTGAAGCTAAAGCTTGTTGCA
The DNA here is from genome assembly GCA_034659695.1 of Campylobacterota bacterium. GTDB lineage: Bacteria > Campylobacterota > Campylobacteria > Campylobacterales > Sulfurovaceae > Sulfurovum. The sequence continues at coordinate 1,685 of JAYEHY010000049.1, forward strand.
CAAAAGAGTTAAGAGAAATACCTGCTTTTAATGCTTCTTTGTGAATTTTTTTATGAAGTTTTGGTTCAATATTTATATGAATACTCAAAAAGAGGCTTATGAGGTGAACAAGGCACTGCAAGAAGTCAAACAAGGTAAGAGTAGTGATATAGGAAAATTGTTTGATGAACTTTGAGACAACAAGTCTCTTTGATAAACAATCAAAAAATGATAGATAAAATGCTTGAAATTAAATTTCAATATGCCTATTATTATCTTGAATTCCTATTATTTATGTATAATTACACAAGGATTACAAAGGAGATAAAATTATGAAAGTAGGTGGACTCTTTGCAGGTATTGGCGGTATAGAGCTAGGCTTCAAAAAAGCTGGTTTTGATATTTCATGGGCAAATGAAATTGATAAAAATGCGTCTATAACTTATCGTTATAATCATAAACATGAACTTTTTGAAAAAGATTTAAAAGACTTAAAAACATCAGAAGTTAAACCTATAGATGTATTAACTGGTGGATTTCCTTGTCAAGCATTTTCAATAGCTGGGCAACAAAAAGGCTTTGAGGACGATAGAGGCAATGTATTTTTTGAAATTTTAAGATTTGTTGATGATTTGAAGCCAGAAATTATTTTTTTAGAAAATGTAAAAAATCTTGTAGGGCATGATAGTTGTTACTATGAACAGCTAAAAGATGAGATAAAAAACAGAGATAGTGTCTATTAATAATGAAACATGAAAATTATGAAATTTTAAATTTAATTGGTTATGGTTTAGCTAAATTTAACAATAATTTTATTAAAGAATTTGGGTTTAACACAAAATCAAGTTTTTATAAGTTTTGTGTTGAAAAAGGTATTGCAGAACAAACAGGAGTTATTAAAAATAGGATGGACTTATTTGATCCTTTCTTTCCTAATGAGAGAAAAGGTTGGTGGCAAAAGGGAGATGCTTATATTCACAGAAAAGATCTTATTGATAACTTATTTGGAGATGAAAAAGTTAGAGAGTATGCAAATATTGTCAAACTTTATTTTAAAAATAATTTTGAAATAAATGATTACCAGCTTAGTATTAAGCCAATAGTAAAGTCAAGATTTAAAAAATTACAAGAAACAGGATTAGAAGCTGAACTTTATTTTATAAATAATTATACTTCAATTGATATATTTAACACTGCTACACTTGAAGATGCTAGATTGTTTGGTGATGGATATGATTTTCAGCTTAAAACAAAAACGGATTATTTTTTAGCTGAAGTGAAAGGTATTAGGGAGAAAAAAGGGAAATTTAGACTAACAGAAAATGAGTATAGAAAAGCTTTGGAATATAAAGATAAATATATTATTTCTCTTGTCATGAATTTAAACCAAATACCAACTTTTTTAACTATTGAGAATCCACTGAAAAATTTAAAATTTAAAGAACGAATTATTCAATCAAGAGAGCTTAAAGAGTACCATTTGGAGAAGTCTATATGTTAAATCTAAATACAAAAATAAATTATTTTAAAAAGTATTTAGAGGTTAAAAATAATAGCTATGCTGATGCTATAAAAGATGAAATATATTTATATTTTTTTGATTTGTATGGAAATATAGAAGATATGAATGGGTTTTTATTTTTAGATACGATGCAAACAAAAAAAGATATTGAATATCATATAGATTTTTTAGTTTCTAAAATTATTATGAATGAACATCAAGATGGCTTAAATGAGATAATCTATGAATATAGTTAATAGACTTTATGAAGAGAACAGTAAAGCTTTAGGCAAATGGATATTAAGAGACTTATTTAAACTAAAAGATTGTGAATTGGTTACAAATGAAATACTTGAACTATACGGTATTGATTCTGTGAGAATTGATAAAATTGATGATTTAGAGTATGAGATAAGTTTTGCGAATATTGGTAGTTATGAAAAATTTATAGAAAACAGTAAATAGATTTTTTATTCATATGTTTAAGCACACCCGCTACATCGACCTCTTCGCAGGCATAGGAGGATTCCATCAGGCTATGAGTAGTTTTGGGGCGGAGTGTGTGTTTGCTTCGGAGTGGGATAGGGATTGTCAGGATACTTATGAGGCTAACTATGGGATGC
>JAYEHY010000050.1:0-17229 GCA_034659695.1 Campylobacterota bacterium
CGGTTTGCCAAAGATAAAATAGGTGCTGAGGAGCGGTAATTAATGGAGAGTGTAAATACATTTGCATCACTATAACGCTTAGAAAATGTTGCTATATTTTCTATATTTGCACCATTAAATGCATAAATACTTTGATCATAGTCACCCACACAAAAGAGAGAGTGTGGCTTTAGTTCATCTATCAAGGCACCCTGTAGGGTATTGGTATCTTGATACTCATCAACTAATACCTCTTCAAAAAAGATGGTATTGGTCTCTAAGTGACTTTTCATACGTAGGAGAAGGTCATTAAAAGAGGCAAAACCATAGTCAACTTTCTCTCTCTCAAACTCTTCTGCAATATCCATATACGCATCCATAATCACTTCATGCTCTGGATACTTTTCAAGAAACCAAATATCAAAGCCCTCTAATGAGGCATTTTGGTAGAGGCTATACATCTCATAAAGATATGTAGCGGAGAAAGGAGCTAAGGGGAGATTCATCCTTTCAAAGTTTCGTTTTTCATAAATACTACGAAAAAGTGTCTTTAACTCGGAGGGTTGTTTGAGTGCAAGATTAGGATGTAACTCTTTGAGCCATCTATAACTTACTGCATGAAATGTACCTGATTGTATTTGAGAAACCACTTTTTTAGGAAAATAACGTTCAAGACGGGCTATCATCTCTCCTGCTGCTTTGTTGGTAAATGTAAGAAGCAAAATTTTGGAAGGTTCTACACCTTTATGTAGCAAATGAGCAATACGTCCTACGATTGTAGAGGTTTTACCCGTACCCGCAGAAGCAATAATTAGATTGTGTCCTAGGGGTGCTGTCGCAGCATTACGCTGATCGTCATTGAGAGAACTTAAGGGCAATTATTTTTGACCGATAATATAATAGGTATTTTTATTCTCTACTTTTTTAACTTCTACTTTGTATTTATCTGCCCAGTGCTTTACTAGTTCTTTAAATGCTGTAATGTTATCTGCAGATGGATCTTCTTTACATTTTATTTTCAAATGTTCTGTTGAGTTTGACATAGCAATAAAAGCTTTTTCTATAGTCAAAGCATCATTTAAAGATAGTATATGTTGAGAAAAATTCTCAAATCCTTTAGTATTTTCAATAATCCTATTCATCTGATTGAATTCAGATTCATTTTTAGGGTAGCCAAGTTGTACTAAAAGTACTTCAGGTGTTAATTCTATATGCATTCATTTATCCTATAATTGGTGTATGTACTTTTTCAATAAGATCTTTATAGTGTTCAAGATTTTGAAATGCCTTCTCGTAACGCCAACGCAAAACAAACTCTATAATCTCATTTTTCAGTATTACATCTAAAGTTTCAGCTTTACCAAAATACCCCAATGAGATATTTTTTGCTCTTTTTTTACCATTTTTATCAGGCTCATAAGTAATGGCAATAACCTGTATATACTTTCCTTCACGAACCTCACCAAAATCCTCTTCTTTTAAACCAATGCCCGAAAGATTCATTGCTTTGTAGATAAAAATTTGACTAAAATCAGGAGATTTTTCAAAAATTCCAAGTTTTTTATAGAGTATTTTTACACGAACTATATTATTTTTACGTATATCATCTGAACTTAAAGCCTTCTGTTCTGTAGATGTAACAGAGGTTATATTATTTACACTTGAAGTTTCAAATTTAAATAATGAGCTTACTTCTCTTTGTTCTAATTTCTCTTCTAAACGATTATTAAGTGCTTTTAGCTTATCTAAACTACTAGACATAGATTTCCTTTCTATGCGTTACTTGTGTTACCACTTAAACCCATAAAAATCTTTTAATATTAAAATTATTCTACATGATATTTATTAATAGACAGTTTAAATCATAGTGAATAATATGAATTTTCTATTTTTTAATGTAAATAAGCTATATTGCTCTTTTATATTATCTAGTATTCTCCCATTTATACGCTTACTCTTAATGATTCTTTAGATAAAATTACTATTAATATAAAGTAAGAAAGAGATGGATTAATATGGATTATTTACAAATAAATGGTGGAAATAAATTAAGCGGAGAGGTAACAATAAGTGGTGCTAAAAATGCTGCACTACCTATAATAGCTGCAACAATCCTCAGTGATAAGGAGGTAAGATTAACCAACCTTCCTAATGTTGTTGATATTCGTACACTGCTTAATCTTCTTACTATGCTAGGTGGTAGTGTTGAACATGACAATACTGTTGCAAATGTAAATAATGGAAGTATCACCTCTACAAAAGCTGTATATGAAATCGTTTCACAAATGAGAGCCTCTATTTTAGTTTTAGGTCCTCTACTTGCAAGGTTTGGAGAGTGTGAAGTAAGTCTTCCTGGTGGCTGTGCTATTGGACAGCGTCCTATTGATTTACACCTTAAAGCACTAGAGACCATGGGAGCGATTATAGAGATTAAGGGTGGGTATGTTCATGCTATGGCACCCAATGGTCTTAAGGGTGCAAGAATTATTTTTGATAAAATTACTGTAGGTGGTACCGAAAACATTGTTATGGCAGCAGCACTTGCTGAGGGAACAACCACCATTATCAATGCTGCTAAAGAGCCTGAGGTTGTACAACTTTGTGAAATGATTGCAGATGCTGGAGTGAAGATAGAAGGTATCGGTACCAATGAACTTACTATTGAGGGTACCAATAAGAAACCACTTCAATTTAAAACAGTAGAAATTATCCCTGACCGTATAGAAGCAGGCACATACCTTTGTGCGGCTGCGATTACTCACTCTAGTATTACATTAAATAAGGTAAACCCTCAACATATTAGAGCTTCTACTGATAAATTAGAATCTATGGGATGTACTTTTGATATTGGTGAGGAGAGTATGACAATTCACACTCCAAAAGAGCTTAAACCCGTCAATCTTATTACCATAGAATACCCAGGATTTCCTACCGATATGCAAGCACAGTTTATGGCAGTTGCAGTGATGTCAAAAGGTGAAAGTCTTATAGAAGAACGCCTTTTTGAAAACCGTTTTATGCATGTAAGTGAACTTAACCGACTAGGAGCTGACATTTGGCTTAAGGGTAGTACAGCAGCGGTAAAAGGTGTAGAGAGTTTATATGGAGCAGATATTATGGCAACAGACTTAAGAGCATCTTCTGCACTTGTTTTAGCAGCCTTAGTAGCAGAAGGTACAACAAATGTGCATCGTATCTATCATTTAGATCGTGGATATGATGACTTAGAGGGTAAACTCTCAGCAATAGGTGCCGATATCACTAGAAAAAAATCTAAAAACTAATCTTATGGCACAAGAGATAGAGAGAAAGTTTCTTGTCAACATAGATAAACTGCCTACACTTCCTATCGGAGATATTATTAAGCAAGGTTATATACCTACAGAGGGTATTACCGTGCGTATACGAATTAGAAATACCCTGGCATATCTTACTATTAAAGGTAAAGCTAATGGACTTTCACGTTTAGAGTTTGAGTATCCTATCCCTCTTATGGATGCTCAACAGATACTTACTGAACTCTGTTCTCATCCACTAATTGAAAAAACCCGCTATCTTATAGCGTACGAAAAACATACATGGGAGTTAGATATATTTGATGGTGATAATAGAGGTTTAATTGTAGCAGAGATAGAACTTAAAAATGAAAATGAAAGCTTTAAAAAACCAAAATGGATTAAAGAAGAAGTATCGTATGATAAACGTTATAGAAATTCAGAACTATTAAAGACTCCTTTCAATACCTGGTAACCTCCTCTCCATGTTTACGCTTTAAAAGACATCTTGCAAAACCTATCGGAAACGATGGCTTTAGCCTCGTCACATGGTGAAGCTGAAGCATCACTTCCAAGTTTTGCAAGAACTCTAAACTTCAACTTAGTATAAATATAAATATGATAATATAAATTATAATTATATTATTTAAAAAGGATCACTAATGAAAAAAAATGAAGTTTTATCACAGCTTCGTGCAGCAAAAGCTGCACATATTAACTGGGTGCAACGTGCAAAACTTTTAATTTCAGGTTTTGAGATGGATAAAGATTCTATTCCTATAAACTCCACACAATGTCGTTTTGGAAAATGGTTCTACTCGGATGCACAAAAATTAAATGGCTTACGTAATAACCCAATGGAGTGCATGACAGATATTGAACAACTTCATTTTCAGCTTCATGATATCTACATGGATATTTACAAAATATTTTATGAAACACAGACACAAGGTTTCTTTAGTAAACTCTTTGGTAAGAAAAAAAATATCACGGATGCTCAAAAAGAGCTAGCAAAAGATTATTATAACTCTATGGAAGAGGTTTCAAAACAACTTATTGAGCAAATAAACCGTATGGAGAGACGTATCGTTGCAGTACCTGAAGATGAGTTATTAGATATATAAATAGTTAGCGTGAAGAAGATTCGGTAATCTTCTTCATTTTACTCTCTATTATTTAGACTTTTTAGTTTTCTTCTCTACTTTTTTCTTTGTAGATTTTTTCTTTTCTTCTTTCTTCTTTTTGTTCTTTTTAGAAACAGGCTTTGTTGCTTTCTTCTTTTTGGCTTTTTTCTTCTCTTCCTTTTTCTTCTCTACTTTTAATAAAGCTTTTTTAGCTATTTTCTTTTCATCTTTCTTTTTTGTATCTTTAGCCATAATGACTCCTTTTTTAATGTAGTATCATTATATAACTTTAAATAAAATAATGTCAAGCATAGTTACAGAATGTATAACAATATGACATACTTTTAAGTAGCAGTAACACTTTATGCTATAATACCTACCAATGAAAAAAATAATATTAGCTTTAGCCTTATCTTTTTTATACCTGTCGGAGCTACTCATAGGTATTTTTTGTTTTATACTTTTATATGCTTCTATGCCTATAAATAGTGGTAGTGAGATATTTCATATTCCCTCTTCTACACATAAAAGTATAATTAAAACACTAAAACAAAATAATTATGCTATCAATTGGATAGATAAACTTATTATCAAACAGATACACGTACCTCAAAAAGGATGGTATCAAGTAGATACCAATCTTTACGACAATAAAATAGACTTCTATTCATCTATATCTAAAAAAAGAGCAAAAACTATGGATATAGTAGTATTTGCAGGAGAGACAAAAAAAGAACTTATACAACGTTTAGCAAATGATGTGAAGTTAGATTCTAAAAAATTACTAGAACAATATAATATACTTACAAGGTATCAAGAGGCAGATATTGTTGCACAACGTTATACAATAGCACGTAAAGCAGATGAAAAAACTATTATGACTTATTTGTTTAATATTTCTCATGAAGTTATAAAAAATTTTAAAACAAAGACTTATGTCCAACAGAAGATTTTGACCATCGCTTCTATTATACAAAAGGAGAGTAATTCTGCAGATGAAATGTCTCATATCTCTTCTGTAATTTATAATCGATTAAATAAAAATATGAAATTGCAAATGGACAGTACTTTAAATTACGGAGACTTTTCTCACACTGTTATTACCCCTGAGCGTATTAAGAAAGATAGCAGTAGATACAATACTTACAAATATAGAGGGTTACCACCAACTCCACTAGGTACAGTAACCTATGAAGCTCTTTATGCTGCTACGCATCCTATACAGAGTGATTATCTATTTTTTATGCTCTCTCCTGAGGGTAATCATACTTTTGCAAATACCTATAAAAACCATTTAAAAAACATTCGTACCTTTAGAGCACATCAAAGAGCTAAACATCTTCCTAATAAAGTTACATTTCCAACTACAAAATTTCATCCTCTCTTTACAGCTGTTAAGATTGATAAAATTCAACCTATTTATATAGAAAAAAACATAACTATGGAAGGTAACTTATATTTTTAAAATAATAAATGTATAATCACACTTAATAACGTATATAAGTTATACAAAATAGGATGTAGTTTGAAATTTATTAATAAAAAAGTTATTTTATTTGACTTAGATGGTACACTCATAGATAGTGCACCAGACTTGGCACACTCTGTAAATTATATGTTGAAAAAGATGAACCGTAAAACATTTTCTGAAAGTACTATTCGCTCGTGGGTAGGGAATGGTGCGGAGGTTCTTGTGAAACGTGCTTTATCTGGAACAACACACATAGATGAAAATATTGACCCTAAACTTGTTGAAAAAGCTTTAACTGTTTTTTTACATTTTTATGCAGAAAACTTAGCAATTTCTACGAAAACATATCCTCATGTTAAAAGTACCCTTGAAGCATTAAAAAAAGATGGCTATCGCTTAGCTATTATCACCAATAAACCATTTGACTTTATTGCACCTATTTTAAAAGGTTTAGAGCTTGATATGTTATTTGAACACTGTTTGGGTGGAGATAGTCTCAGTGTAAAAAAACCAGACCCTAAACCCTTACTTCATATGTGTAAAGAGTTAAATGTAACGGTAGAAGAGTCTGTTATGGTTGGAGACTCTAAAAATGATATTAAAGCCGCTAATTCCGCTTCAATGCAGAGTATTGGTGTAAGTTATGGTTATAATTATGATGAACCTATTGCTACTTATCATCCTGATATCGTTTTAAATGACTTTAAAGATATTCTTGAATGTTTTGGTGCATTAAAATGAGTAATAAGCAGACAAAAATAGCCATTGTTGGTGCAGGGGTAGCAGGATCAAGTATGGCTCTGTATTTAGGTCAACTTGGTTTAAAGGTAACACTTTTTGAAAAGTCTCCGAGTATTGTTAATGGACCACCATTTTGTCATCTTCATGCAGGGGGAAACCTTTACCGTGAAATTTCAGATACTCAGTGCATTAAACTACTGAAACAATCTATCGATTTTTTGCGTTTTTACCCTTTTTGTGTAGATTACCGCCCTACTGTCATTGTACTTCCTACAAGTGATAGTGGTACACCAGAGGCACTTCTGCCACGACTAGAGTTACTTAAAGGTGAATATGAAACTCTTATTCAAGCTGATACAAATAACAAAGTGTTAGGTAAAAGTGAAAATTACTACAGACTCTATAGTAAAAAAGAGGTAGAGAGACTTAGAGAAAAACCGATAGTTGATAGACCTATAAATGCAGATGACTGGATGATACCTGTTGCGAAAAATATAGACTTAGATAAAATACAGTTTCCACTTATTATGGTTCAAGAGTATGGACTAAACCTCTTTCGTTTTGCTTCTGGTACAACCTTAGCACTCAAACATTTTAGCAACGTAACACTCAAAACCAATACTGAAGTAAGTAATATTGAAGAAAAATCTCATGCCCAAAGATGGAATGTTACATACATCCATGAAAATAAAACAAAGCAAGAACATTTTGATTATCTTATTAATGCTGCTGGATTTAGAACAGGTAAAATAGATGACTTCATCAGTGTTTCATGTAAAAGTATGGTTGAGTTTAAAGCAGCATATGTAAGTCAATGGAAAGATCATACCCATACACTTTTTCCTGAAATAATATTTCATGGAGAGCGTGGTACACCTCGTGGTATGGGGCAGTTTACCCCTTACCCTCATGGGTACTTTCAACTGCATGGCATGACAAAAGAGATTACATTATATGATGATGGTTTGGTCAAGAGTAGCTCTATGAGTTGTCAACCTAAATTGGGTCAAGATTTTATTGAAAAAATAGAAAAGTCATGGAGCGAAACAGAGATAAATCAACGTACAAACTCTGCGGTTAAACATTTGTCTAACTTTATACCCTCATTTTCAAATGCAACTGTAGGTTCAAAGCCTCTTTTTGGAGCACAGCAAATACCTGGAGATGACCCTACTTTACGTGTAGCAGAAGTCTCTTTCCCCACTTCTCATTATGCTAGATGTGAAGTAGTCAAAGTCTCTTCAGTTGTAAATATGATAGATGCAGTTATAGAACAATTGATTGAATTAAATTACCTTGATACTTCAGTCCAAGGAGAACGAAATTTCAATTATTTATCTAATTTAACAGAAGAGAACATTATTAAATATGCTCAAGAACTTTGTAAACAGAGAAATTACCCTATAGCCTTAGGAGATAGAAATGTCTCCTCCTTAGCCTAAAATCTTCACTACAGCTTATTTGTTTTAAGCGGACTAGTTTTGAGATTATTATATATGCTATAATAGCTATATGTCTAGTCTCACCACGTTATACCGATACAGTAATTGAAAGATTTAAATCTAACCCTGCAATTATTATGTATCTTCTTAATTAGCAGTTTAGCTAAAATGGTGACTTTTACAAGTAAATCGTTTTTCATTTTTAGCAACTTTAGCAAAAATTGTTAAAGGTATATTTAATGCCTTTGCAATGCTTTGTATCTCTTCTAAATACGTGGCTTCAAACCCTACTAGCATTTCATACTCCTCCCCACTAAGCCCTACCGCATCGTCTATTTCAACTAAACCAGTAAATCCATATTTATTAATATCTAATAATTTGTTTGTATCACAATAGAGTCCATCTGAGATATCCATACCTACACGTAAATACTCTCTTGCTTTGGCTATAAACTCTGCTCTTAGTGTAGGGAGTAAAAAAGAGGATTTATCTGAAATTTCTTCTCCTGCAAATAGTGCTTCTAAGTCTCTTTTACTCTCCCCTAATACGCCTGTATAAGCAAGTAAATCTCCCTCTTTTAAACCTTGACGCAAAAGAGGATTATCACTCTTTGAAACAATAGTTATAGAGAGATGAAGTTTCTCTCCTCCTACCGTATCGCCACCGATGATTTCACAACCATACTCTTTAGCTGTTTGCTCCAAACTCTGTGTTAATTCATCTATCTCTAAAAGTGAAATATCTTTAGGTAAAGAGACTGCTACAAGAGCAAATTTTGGTTGAGCGTTCATTGCTATGGCATCAGAGAGGTTGACGAGCATTGCTTTTTTCCCTATCTGTGCCATGTTCATCCATGAACGTTTAAAATGTACATCTTCAAAAAATGCATCCATGCTGTAAAGGGTATCCCCCACTACAGCAGCATCATCACCGATATAGGAAGAAGTCAAATTATCGATAAGATACCCCTCTTTGTCTTGTACTATCGTGCTTTTCATGAAGTCTGTCCTTAGTTTTATCTATTGCTAAAATTATACCAAAGAAACAGATATTTAATAAGAATTAAGTTAAAATCTATCTTTAAAGCAATATAAGGAAATAACAGATGAATATATGGTTATATAAAGAAGAAAAAGAGAAACACCTTTTAGTTAAATTTTATAAAGAAAATCATGGAGAAGGTGAATTAATTGGTGATTTAGATGAAAAAAGCATTAAGGAACTCATCTTAAAATATAAACCCGATGCTAACGTTGATCAAGCTTTTGGTACATTAAACTATTTTGGACTGTTACCCCTTTTAATTATCAAATAAACACTATACTCAAACACCTATAAAACAAGAAGTAGCAAGATGGCAAAGAAAAAGAAAAAATACCTTATTAAAATGAATAACAAAATACGCAACTACTTCAATGGACTCCCCTTTGATGAAGGCATAACTACTCTTGATGATGAAAAACTTGTAGAACTGATTATGTTACTTGAAGTCTCTCTTGCGTCTCATACACGAGAAGAGATGATACGAGCTATTAGACGTATATGGAGTGAAGAGGGTTCAAGAGTAAGAGAGATGATAGTCTCTTACCTTACACAGAGCTACAAAGCAGTACATACAAATACCACAAAGATAAAAAGCTCCGATAAAGTAGGTAAAATTCTTAGCATTCTCTCTCATCAAGAGCATTCACAAGAGGAGGAAAACCATATTTTAGATGCCTTTATAGATGCAAAACACTCCAAGATTACTCCAGATAAAATCTTTAATAAACTTTACTACTTACGCATGAAAAACAGACTAAATACTTTAGAAGAGTCACTGGATATTCACTTTAACTCAAACAATGAGATAGAGTTCTATCATAGCTTTACCTTTACTCTCAAAAGTCACGACTTTAACAAGCTTTTACTATGTACAACTCATGCACTAGATATGGATGAACTTTGGAAACTTAATGAGCAGGAGATTATAACTAAACTTCAAGCTATAAAAGAGGAGAGTATCGCATTAAAACTCAAAGAGCTAAAAAATTTCTTAGCACATCTTAATGCATCGAAACACCCCTATTTAACAGAAGAGGAAGCCAATGAAGCATTAAGAAATATGGCACCCGAAACACTACTCTCTCATACACCTATAAAGCTAGATATCATTGAAAGAATATTAAATAATATTAGTGACAAATATTACCTCTTTGAGACTACAGACCACATCATTATAGAGAAAGAGAAACATCATAATCTCTTTGGTACTACACTCCTATACAATACATCAGTATCTTATGAAAAACCTCTCTTTTATAGCCTTCTTTGGAGAAGAGAAGAACCACCCGTAAAAGAAGATATTAACCATGTCAATGATACTCTTTTAGCACATTTTAATGTAGCTATTGAAGATGTATTAGAAGATATGAAAGAGGAGTCTCACAAGATAGATGTAGAGGAGTCAAAACTTCATGAGTTCATCGTACGTTTTGTTGAACCCCAAATACGTTCATCAAATACACTAAAGTTTAAAGATAAGAGTAAAAGACGTATACTTTTTCACTTTTCTGAATACATCAAACCTCTACTTGCTAAACAAAAGCGTGAAGAGTTACTTGCTAAAACCATCCGTGACTTTAAGAACCTCTTTCCTCTTGCACGTGAACTTAAACGTAAAATTATCTTTCATGTAGGACCAACCAACTCTGGTAAAACCTATGAAGCGTTAAAACAACTCAAAAATGCAACCACAGGCTACTACCTTGCACCACTAAGACTACTAGCACTAGAAGGGTATGAAAATCTTAAAAAAGGGGGTGTGCATATCTCTCTCATTACAGGAGAAGAGGAGATAATAGACGAAGAGTCCACACACATAAGCTCTACCATAGAGATGATGAACGGTACAGTAGATGTTGATGTCTGTGTCATAGATGAAATACAGATGATAAGCGACCGAGACAGAGGTTGGGCTTGGGCAAATGCACTCATAGGAGTACCTGCCAAAACCGTGATACTTACAGGTTCTGTAAACGCACTCAAAGCCGTTGAAGAGATATGTGAATATTTAGATGAAGAGCTTGAAGTCATACACTTTGAACGAAAAAATAAACTCATCATGATGGACGCACCTGTTTCTATGAAAAAAATAGAACCGCAAACTGCAGTAGTTGCCTTTTCAAGACGTGATGTACTTTCATTCAAACAGCAACTCTCAGAACGCTACTCTGTCTCTGTAGTATATGGTAACCTCTCCCCTGAGGTAAGACGAGAAGAGGCAAGACGTTTTAGAGAAGGAGAGAGTCAAATACTTGTCTCTACCGATGCCATAGCCATGGGACTTAACCTTCCTATTAAGACCCTACTCTTTTCTAAAGACAACAAATTTGACGGCTTACGAAGACGTGAACTTTTACCTATAGAAGTATCACAAATAGCTGGTAGAGCAGGACGTTACGGCTTTGAAGAGAAAGGATATGTTGGGGCATTAGAAGAGAATTCCTTAGCTACCATAAGCTCTGCCTTTCATAGCCCTCTACCTAATTTACAACTCCCTGTCTCTGTCATGGCAAGCTTAGAGCATGTTATGCTTATTGGTGAAATACTTGAAACAGACAATATTTTAGATATTTTAGCCTTCTTTGCAGATAATATGGAGTTTGAAGGTCCATTTGTAGCAGCCAATATAGACTCTATGCTTGAAGTAGCAGCCATAGTCAGCCAATACACCCTAGACTTAAAAACAAGGTTTTTCCTCTCCTGTGCTCCTGCAAGCATTAGTTCACCCTACATTGAGTCAGTATTTCATCGTTACATCAAACAGATAGAAGCAGGAGGAACCGTGCTTTACATCCCTCCTCGTGACCTCCCTGCTTTTGCACAAACCAATGACATGCTACTCAACGCAGAAGATAGAGTAAGGGAGATATCACTTTACTTATGGCTCTCATTTAAGTTCCCAGACCTTTTCCAAGATACACAAAAAGCCATAGATACCAGAGTAAGACTCAATAGCTTTATAGAGAACTCACTACGTCAAGGTCACTTTACAAAAAAATGTAGAAAATGTGGAAAAGTCCTAGACTTCTCATACCGTTTCTCCATCTGCGATAAATGCCACGGACAGAACAAAAGAGGAACAGGAAGAAGCACCCCTACCCCTCGTGGTGGATATAGAAGAAGCAGAAGACGATAATATCTATAACTATAAAACAGCCAATAGACTCAAAGCAAACAGAGGAGATATAAACAAGGGTGGAAAGTAATTGATAAATGGTATAATGATATCTATTAGTTGTCATCTAGTGGTGCTTTAAACTAATATTTAATTTTATATTCATCTATGCACCCAAGGGTACTTCTTTTTGGGGTTAAGGGGTGTATTCCACACAGTGCATGGGAAAGAGAGCATATATGGCACAACAATACAAAGTAAAACAAAGAGGAAAACTCTTAGAATTTCTTTTTTCTACACTGACAGACTGGTCTAAAAAGAGAGTAAAACAGCGTCTTCAAGGTTCATCTGTTAGGGTAAATGGTATAGTGACTACAAAACATGACTTTATGCTCAATGTTGACGATGTGATAGAAGTAGGTATAGTGCAACATACAAGCAGTGCTTTACAAGCGACTGTAAGATTGGAAATCATCTACCAAGACAAAGACCTTATTGCTATCAATAAACCTGCTGGGCTTCTCTCTGTAGGTACGACACAAGAAAACAAACAACATGCACTGGCCCTACTTCGTACACAACTCTCTCGTGGAAATAAAGCTAATAAAAAATCTCGTAATACTAACTCTGTTAAACTCTGGCCTGTTCATAGACTTGACAGAGATACTTCGGGTATCTTACTCTTTGCAACCTCTAAAGAGATGAGAGAAGCCGTAATGGATAACTGGGGTAAATCTGAAAAAGTCTATCTTGCTATGGTAGAGGGGAAACCTAAAGAGAACAAAGAAACGATAAACGAACCTTTAAGATTAGATGACAAAGAGTACCGTATGCATGTGGGAAAACATCCTGATGCAAAGCGTGCCATTACTCACTACAGAGTAAAAGAATGCAAAGAAAAAAGGTCTCTGCTTGAAATTAGTATAGAGACAGGACGACAACATCAAATACGAGCTCATATGGATTGGTTAGGTCATCCTATTGTAAATGATGAAAGGTATGGCAAGAAATCCTCCCTTAAAAATACTGAAAGAATGGGACTTCACTCTATGAGATTAAGTATCATTCATCCTAAAACAAAAAAGAGCTTAAAATTTGAAATAGCTGCACCAAAAGACTTTTACACTCTTTTGAACTAATACGCTATAATACGCACAATATATAGCGTCACTTAAGGATACACCATTAAAGCATTTGAAAAACTAAACTTACATCCCGATATTTTAAGAGCCGTAGCACATGAGAAGTATGAAAATACTACAGCCATACAAAACAAAGTAATACCTGCTGCTATGAAAGGCTTAGACATTTTAGGGGCTTCCAAATCTGGTACAGGAAAAACTGCTGCATATGTACTACCTCTGTTAAACAAACTACAAAAAGTAGTTAAGAGAGAGCAGAAGGTAGTCCGTGCGTTGATTATTGTACCTACTATTGAACTTGCAGATCAAGTTTCTCGAACCATTATCTCTTTTTCAAAATATATAGATATACAGACAGTCAAAATACAAGGTGGCTCTAAAAAGAGTGAGCAAATACATAAGCTCAAAGAAGGTGCAGATATCGTTGTAGCAACGCCTGGACGTTTACAAGACTTTATAAATGATAAAAAAATAAATCTTGAGTTTATAAATACGGTGATACTAGATGAAGCAGATACCATGCTAGAACTTGGTTTCCTAGGTGAAATAAAATCTATTCTTAAAAGCTGTACACAACCTAAGCAGATGATGCTCTTTTCTGCAACAATTTCACAAAACATTAAAAAACTTGCTAAAGAATTTTTACGTACTCCTGCTATTGTAGAAGTGAGTTCAAGACGTGATGTTGTTGATTTTATTAAACATAGAGCCTATAAAGTAGATAAAAAACGTAAAGCAGAACTAACTGCTAGACTTATAAAAGATATGGGTACATCTCAAGTACTAATCTTTACTAACTCAAAAGAGTCTGCAAACAAACTTTATGACTATCTTAAAGCTCAAGATATTTGGACTTCCATCATACATGGTGATATTAACAGAGGTGGACGAGCGAAAGCATTAACACTTTTTAAAAGTGGTAAAACACAAGTACTTGTAGCTACTGACATTGCTGCACGTGGTATTGATATTAAAGAACTTCCTTTAGTGATAAACTATGACTTCCCAGAGAGTACCGATGACTTTACACACAGAGTAGGAAGAACAGGACGTGCTAACAATAAAGGTGCTGTTATTACCCTCTTAACTATCAATGAGTATAACGCATTTAGTACCATAGAGAAACATTTAAAAATTAATGTAAAAAGAGATATACACCCTGATTTTGAACTAACAGACAAACAACCAAGACAAAAACAACCTAAAAAGAAGTCACTCATAGAGCGAAAAGGTGGTTGGGATTTCCATAAAAAAAGAATGGAAAAAAGATCAAGAAGTAAAAGTTATCAAAAAAATAAAAAGCCTGATGGACGAAGGTAAGTTATGTAAACTTCCTTTTCCAATATTTTACCCATGTACTTTTAAGTTTTGATTTATGGGTTGATCTAAGTTTTTTAGGAAGATTATGTCTAAGATTTCTTTCTAAACTTCTTGTAAGCTTCTTATTTTTCATAATCGCATTAAACCCTCCTGCTCCTTGCTGATGAGTTCCATAAATAGAAAATGCACTTATTTCTATTCCATTTCTCTTTAAGCTTCGTATATTATCTCTTAAAATGGCTTTAAAAATTTTATCTTGATTGTAGGGTCTCTTCCATGTACTGTGTGGTATTTTTAACTTTTTTGTATAAGCCTTAGCAGTTTTTGGCATAATCTGATAACGCCCATAAGCCCCACTTCTACGATTTCTAGTATGATAATTACCCGTAGTAGTTTCAACCTTTACTACTTTTTTCACTATCTTTTTCATCGTTTCATGACTTAATCCTGCATCTTTAGCCAATTTAACGTAAGAAGCTTCAGCCATTGTAGCTGTTAAGAAAAGCATTGACAAAATACTATATTTTCTTCTTATAAGCATTTGTATAGTCGGCTTAGTTGATACCATAAATGGTATTATCAAAAACTTTGTAGTAAGGTAAATAATACCTGTATAAAATAATATTTCTATAGTGTCACTCCTAATTTAATTGATATAAATTTTATTTAAACAGAGAAAAGAACAACATAAGGCTAATCTTCAAACTGATAATCTGAAAAAATTATATAAAAAATAAGTTAACCATTTATTTATAAAGGCTTAAATATTACTTAATAGTATATAAATATTATTGAAAATAAAATTATTTAACTAATATACACAAGTAATTATGAAGTTAAATTTTAATAAATACATCAAATTAACTTTTTAATTAAGAAATATAACAATTAGACATATTTTTTATATTACTCCTTAAAATCTACTATAATAGAACCATATAAATTTAAGTATAAAGGAAAGGTAATGGACGGTACTATGAAAGTTAGCTATAAGATGCTGTGTGAAGGTGATGTATATAATGAGGTTTCTCTTACCCAAATACTAAAAAATGAGAAAGTTGCCAAAGCAATTAAAAGTGAGTTTGCCAAAGGTTTACGTAACATAGCACTTACAACTTCTGAAGATGTTAAAGTAGAGATAAGTACAGAAAAAGAGATTTTTGAATTTGAAGCAAATAAAAAAGATTTCGCAGATCTTATAGAGTTAGCAGAGGAGGATGCTAAAGAGCATAAAAGAACTAAAAAAGGCTGTAGTGGTGTTGAGCTTGTTGATTTTACAACTTAATTAAAAAAGAAAAATTTTAGCACCATTTTGACACATATATTTGCTATAATATTTAAATCATTATATATAAGGAGTTAAAATGGGTAATATATTATTAGTTTCAATCATTGCTATAGCTATTTATCTGGTTGTTATTTATAACAAATTTGTATCATTAAGAGCAGGTATCAATGCATCTTGGTCAGATATAGATGTTCAACTAAAACGTCGTTATGATCTTATTCCTGCGTTAATAGATACTGTAAAAGGGTATAAGGATTATGAGTCTGAAACCCTTGAGAAAGTCATTCAAGCACGTCAACAAGGTATGAGTGCTGGGAATATAGATGAAAAAGCTGCTGCTGCCAATATGCTATCTGGTGCATTAGGTAAGTTTTTTGCTTTAGCTGAGGCTTACCCAGACTTAAAAGCCAATACAAATTTTTTACACCTACAAGGTGAGCTAAGTTCTCTTGAAGATGCTATACAAAATGCAAGACGATACTACAATGCTATTGTAAGGGACTTCAATGCAAAAACAGAATCATTTCCAGATATTTTCATAGCACAAAAGTTTAACTTTACTAAACGTGAATACTTTACCCTTGATGAGAGTGAAGCTGAAGATGTACAAAAGATGCCTAAAATAGATTTATAAATGTATAAGTTAATACTCTTCTTATTTTTAGGATTAGGAGTCTCACTCTATGCTGAAAAAATTTCAGCATATAAAATAGACGTAACTGTAAAGCAGAGTGGAGAACTTTTTATAGTTGAGTCTATACTGTATGACTTTGAAAATGCATCTAAACATGGTATTTTTCGTGATATTCCTTTTACTGTTAAAATCAACTCACATACTACAAACTTAATACTTGATACCTTCTCTGTAAAACTTGATGATGGCGTAGTTGAGTGGGATGCAATGACTGTAAATAATACGTTAGCAGGAAAAACTACACGTATAAAAATAGGCTCTGCTTCTACATACTTAACAGGTGAACATCTCTATAAAATTAGCTATCGTGTACAAAAAGGGGTACTACCAGCTGTACAAAATGAAAAAAATGATGCTGTGAGATGGAACGTCATTGGGACAGGTTGGCAAGTTCCTATTGCCAATATAGAAGCAAACTTTTATCTTCCTGCTTCACTAACTCAAGATGCAGTAGAACTCTCCACCTATACTGGAAGTTTTGGTACAAAAAACTCTACAGCAACATCACACTGGGTCAACCCACTACATTTACAAGTAAAAGTAGGTAGTTTACTGCCTTTTGAGGGAACTACAGTAGAATTAGCATACCCTAG
>JAYEHY010000051.1:0-3633 GCA_034659695.1 Campylobacterota bacterium
TAGATTTTAACATTACATCTAAAGATGCACTACCTTTAACCATACTCTCAGCCAATCATGCACAAATGTATTTACAAAACCTAATAGCTCTACTTATAGAGGATAATGAAGAACAGTGTAAAATTTCCATCATACTAAAAGAACAAATTCCAAATCGGTTAAATTTAACACTAAAAAGTAATGGTTATGGTATGCCACAACAACAACTTACTGACTACCTTACTACAAAAACTGCTCCTAAGAAGTACCTTTTAGTTCAAGAAGCTCAAAAAAGCATCATAAGGGGAATGGGTACAATCTCATTATACTCTCAACTTGGAGATGGTATAGACATAGAACTCACTTTCAAATCTGTTAATTTATAGTATAGTATAGTATAGTATTATGTTTGATATTTATCTTCCTATTTTACCTTCTAGTTACCTCTCACACTCTGTTATTACAACAGTATGGATAGGTATTTTAGTGATTGGTTTTTTTAATCTACGTTTTGGATGGGTTTTTTCAGGGTTAGTGGTACCTGGATATTTGACACCTCTACTGCTTATTAAACCTCTCTCTGTAGCAGTCATTGTTTTTGAAGGGATTGTAACTTATTTGATTATCTATCTGATATCTGAAGTAGCAGGTAAGCGTGGATGGTGGACAAACTTTTTTGGAAGAGATCGTTTCTTTGCTTTACTAATGGGAAGTATTGGAGTCCGTCTATTTTTTGATGGATTTGGCTTACCATGGCTCAGTGCTTATACCTTAGAGACTTATAACATTAACCTAGATTATCAAGATAGTTTACATAGCTTTGGATTAATTATTGTAGCACTCATCGCCAATCAACTCTGGAAACCAAAACTCTTTCATGGCTTGATTCAATTAGTAATTACAGTAGGAATTACTTATCTTATCATCCGTTATTTCTTTGTAGCGTACACTAACTTCTCATTAAGTAACATAGGCTACCTCTATGAAGATGTGGCAGGTTCTATTTTGGCAAGTCCAAAATCGTATATTATTCTTATTACAACAGCGTTTATTGCTTCACGGATGAATCTATTTTATGGTTGGGATTTTAATGGTATATTGGTACCCTCACTGCTGGCTTTACAATGGTATCAGCCAAGTAAAATTTTAACCTCTTTTATAGAAGCATATATTATATTACTCTTAGCTACTCTAGTACTTAAACTTCCTATCTTTCAAAATATCACTATAGAGGGTGCTAGAAAAATGCTACTCTTTTTCAATATAGGCTTTTTATACAAAATTATGCTCTCATTTGCTATTGTCTACTTTTACCCTGAACATAAAGTTTCTGACTATTTTGGATTTGGGTATCTTCTCTCTACACTCATTGCAGTCAAGATGTATGACAAAGTCAATATGGCACTTTTTACACGAACCACATTACAGACTTCTATTGTCTCTATTATTATTGCGACAACCGTAGGCTATTCTCTTACATTACTACCCAATAGTAACTATTTTTACCTTGATAAGAGAGTTCCAAAAGAACCGAGTAAAATAGTCCATAGTGAACAGCCTTTTTTACTCTATTTGGAAAAACAGAAGATTAATCTTTATAGTCATAATCAAGAGTATATGATGCACTCTCCAGAGCCTGCCCAGTTAGATACTTTTAAAAATATCCTTAAACTCATTGATAAAGATTTTTATAAACATCTTCAAGAGATAGAAAAGCTTCTCTACCATTTACACTACAAACTCACTATTGTTGAAGATCACTATCTTATCTTAACACAAGAAGTTGGTTATAATGGCTGGGGCATGTATGTTATAGACTTAACCTCCTCTAGTGATTTGGTTATAGAACTTCCTTATCCGTTAGAAACCAGTAATATGTTGACAAGTGCTGCTATTTTGATGAAATATACACAAGCAAAAGTCATGGCAATCAGTGGTGTACCACTCAAACTAGAAGATAAAATACTCTCTTCGGAGTTTAATAACTACTATAGTCTCTATCATGCTTTTCATAAACACTATGCAAAACAAGGTGTAATTCAGGTACGCAGGTTAGGAAAGCATCTTTATCATAAACTTCTAAAAACTGCTTCTCACAGTAGTAAAGATAAACCTATTAACTCCCTTCTGTTTATTAAAGGGTATATGCCAAAACAATTTCACCTTAATCATCTGCATGAACAGATTAAAACCCTTCAAGTAATATGGGATAAAACCACAAGTTTTTCACTCCAAAAAGAGAGTATGCGTAATGGATTTGCAGAACTATATCTTAGTAAAAATGACCGAATAAAGCTCATTTCTTCCTACCCGTATCTAGGAAATGATGGACTTCAACAAGAGTCATCCATACACTCAATAGATGGTTTACTACAAAGTTGGTTACTAGATAAAAAGATAGAATTAGCACCAAAAGCTTCAGAGAAATATGAAAAACCAACCATGCAGTCATTACGATTCTTTGATCATGTTATCTTAACACCTCTTTTGGGAGTATTGAAGAGTTGGGAAGAGAAAACTTTTGATGAAGAGCATATTAAAAAAGAGTTACAAAGTATTGCCTTAGCAGCACAATCTATTGGATATTCACTAACATGGTATGTTGATACCCGTAAGCAAAAAAAATATATCATTTTACATGAAAATAGTTCCACACAAAAACACTACTGGGGAACATATATCTTTGATTTTGGAAAAAAAGAAAATATCATGATTCAGGTACCACGACCTTTTTATGAATCACATACCTTTGAGTATAGTTTAGAACTTTTTGAACAGCTCAATGCCAAAGCACTACTATTGAGTGGTGCACATCCACTTGCTAACAATGACCGCAGTGCTGATGTGATGCTCTTTAATAACAAAAGAAATATTTTCAATCTAACAAGTCAAGTGATTTTTAGAGAGAGTGGTTTTGAAACGATGAATGCCCTGCAAATTAGAGGTATAGGTGAAGGAGAAGAACAGAGTAAAAAAGCTATCCTCTCACTCAATAACGGTATCAATAGTTTAGGTGATTTAAATCCAACACAAAAGACTATCTATGATTACCTCAAAGCATATACTCCTCTTGTACTCAATGATGGTAACTTTTACAGTGCAGGTTATGATACAACAGCGATACAATCACACTATTTAATGCAATCAATTAACAATACCTTTAATATCCTTTGGCTCCCTTATAGTATTCGTGGTCAATACCGACAAAGAAACAAAGAGAATATAACTATAGGAGCATTTAATGCACTAAATATAGAAGTTTTAACGCTTCCTTTAACTTCTATTTATATGCAATATAAAAATGCAAATATAAAAATCAAACAAGAGATCATAAATAGCATAAAATACTACCTTGATACAAAAGATATCATTGAACTAGAATCCCTCAGCAAACGCAGTGACTTGAAGATAAAAGTTATTATAGATAGTAATAACCATCAACCCTACTTGATACTTCTTACACCTCTAAAACATCAACTAATAGGTGTTGTTAAGCTTAATGCTCAGCCCCCTTATAATATAGAGTATAGAGAGACCATAGAAACGTTAGAACAAGTGTTAGAAAGATTTTACTTTAGTAGTTCTACATTTTTGGAGGTACAGTAGGTATGAGAAAAATCTTACGCTATCTCTTTTTGCTATCTTTAATGGCAC
>JAYEHY010000052.1:0-16699 GCA_034659695.1 Campylobacterota bacterium
AAGGTGCTATGGCTGTATCTGGTGATTTTGATAATTCCAATACAACTATGACAAATGTAACACTTGCAGGATCTAACACTGCAATCGTTGGTAAAACTGATGCTGATGCTGCTGAAGCTGCTGAAGCTCAAGCAATCTATGATGCTCAATAAATAATTTCAGATAATGACAAGCCAAAAGGCTTGTCATATCATTTTCTTTTAAACTATCTGCTTAACATAATCTTTATATCTTCTCTACCTAATTGTTACCATACTGTAACCATATTATTACCAATTTATTACCAAATATTATTACTATTCCCAAATTAAATTTTTACACTGGAGTATCAATGATTACTATTCGAAAAAAAGCACTATTTAGCATGGTGGCTTTTGGAACACTTTGCAGTTCTAGCCTTTTGGCACAAAACAGTGATAATATCGTGAAATCGATTATGACACTCAGAGCAGATGTTGAATCACTTTACACAAAGATAGATGACAATAAAGATGCATATAAATCTCAGATGAAATCATACGCATTGCAAACATCTGACAATGAAGCACAAATTAACAGACAAGAGACAGCACTTAAACTTACTGCACAAAATCTTGAAAAAGTGGAAGAGGAACTTAAAAAGATAGGCAGTAGCAGTGAGGATATAAAACCCATGATACTCTCTGCTTTATCACTGCTCTCTACAGAGATAAAGGCTGGTATTCCATTTAAAGTAGAAGAGAGAAATGCGGCTTTAGAGAAGATAAAAACAGATTTGAAAAAGGGTGATATTACACAAGAGAAAGCACTTGCTCTGACTTGGGCAAACTACGATGATGCCTTACGTCTTACTAAAGAGATAGGAGTGTTCAAGCAGGAGATTGTACTGGACAATGAAGCGAAACTTGCCAAGATTGCCAAGATAGGATCCGTTATGATGTTCTTCTCTACACTGGATGAAAAAGTAGGGTATGTGAAGCAAGAGGGAAATACCTATGCTTATGTAACAGTAACAGATGAAACAGAACAAGCACAAATCATTAAACTGTTTGATGCACTGCAAAAACAGATAAGAACAGGTTACTTTAGCCTGCCTAATGCATTGCTATTAAGAGGAGTAAACTAATGAAAAAACTATTTTTAACCATCACAACACTGTTGATGATCGTATCTACAGGTCATGCGAGTGAACTTGACAGAGCCTATAAGAAAGAGTATGCTTTCCTTAAAGCACAAAAAGCTGAACTTCAAACAAGACTTGCATCAGACACTTTACGACATGATGAAGATCTTTTAAAAGCCAAAGAGAAAGTGGTAAATCTACAACAAATTTTACTTGATATAAATAAAAAAGTGGATTTGGATAAAGAAAAACTTTCAAAGTTGGCTTCGAAATTAAGTGACACAGAAGATAATGGTAACATTCTTGGAAATGTGATCAATCAAGCACGTCTGACACTTGAAGAGTATGGTGTCAAAATTTCTGAAAATAACAGTACCTCAGATGCAGATAAGCTAAAAAAAGCTTTTATGGATGCAGGTAAACTCTATGTGACACTCTCATCACTTCAAAATACCAAAGGAGCATTCTATCTGCCTGATGGAAAGCGTGTCGAGGGTGACATTGTAAAAGTAGGAAATATCGCTGCGTATGGTATCTCAGCAGATGCAACAGGTGCATTGGCTCCTGCTGGAAACGGTGCCTATAAACTTTGGAATGCAGTAGGTTCGTCTGATGATGCCAAAGCATTTTTTGCAAAAGAGATGAGAGAGAGCATGGATCTGTTTACCTATGAAAACCTTGATAAAGAGGTAGATTATGTGAAAGAAAAAACTATTAGTGATACCGTAGAGGGTGGTGGAGTAATAGGATATATTATTTTAGTTCT
Organism: Campylobacterota bacterium; assembly: GCA_034659695.1. GTDB lineage: Bacteria > Campylobacterota > Campylobacteria > Campylobacterales > Sulfurovaceae > Sulfurovum. Next base: position 1,869 of record JAYEHY010000052.1, read on the forward strand.
TGGTGCATTTGGTCTTCTACTGTTGGTTTTTAGAGTATTTAATCTCATAAAAGCAGGCTCTAATGTAACAAAGATTAGTGATATTGTTGTTAAAAAAGTAGAGAGTGGTAAAGGAAGTGAAGCACTCAATGCGATTAAAGACTTTGAAGGTTCAACAGCAAGAGTTATTAAGTCAGCACTGAGAAACATCAATAAAGATAGAGAACATGTGGAAGATATCATTATGGAAAATATCTTGAATGAAAGCAGCCAGATAGACAGATTTGGTAGTTTTGTTCTTGTAATCGCTGCAGTTGCACCACTTATGGGACTGCTAGGTACAGTTACGGGAATGATAGAGACCTTTGACGTAATCACAGAGTTTGGTACAGGTGATCCTAAACTACTCTCAGGTGGTATCTCTGCAGCACTTGTAACGACAATGTTAGGACTTATCGTTGCTATCCCTCTTCTTTTACTTGGAAATCTTCTTTCAGGATGGGCGCAAAGCATAAAAGACTCTATGGAGCAGAGTGCATTGCATATCGTAAACCTTTACGAGAAACACAGAGTTTAAGATGTTAGATTTTATTCAGAGGTTCATTGAACTTATGAATACTGGAGGTGTAGTGATGTGGGTACTTTTTGTACTCAATTTCTTCCTTTGGTATGGGTTGGGGTATCGCTATTTTATCTTGAAGAGGGGGACGAAAGGAAATGTTCGTCGTCTTATAGAGAAGCACGAGAAGAGAGGTGAAGCCCAAGAGATGAGAGGGTTGCTTGACTATGCTGTAGCAGATGCTCTCAACGCAGCAAAAGAGGCTAAAGCCATAGGGGCAAATATGAGAAAACATATACATGGTGAGCTTCTTCCCTATTATGCAGATACAAGTACCTATTCAACACTTGTCAAAACGATAATTGTACTTGCCCCATTGATAGGTTTGCTTGGAACAGTAATCGGTATGATAGAGACATTTGATGCTTTACAAAATAGTTCAATGTTTTCACAGGGGGCTAGTATATCTGGTGGTATCTCCAAAGCACTCTTTACTACTGAATTAGGATTGATTGTAGCAGTCCCTGGACTTATAGTGGGAAGAGTATTAGATAAGAAAGCTCAACGATACGAGCTTGAACTTGAACAAATGACAGACATAATATGCACGAAGGATTCACATGAGATTTAGACCCAAAAAACAGGAAGTAGATAATGTAGATGTATCTCCATTGATTGATATGGTTTTTATCTTATTAATCTTTTTTATGGTAACGACAACATTTGTAAAAGATATGAAACTAGACCTTAATCGTCCATCTGCTGCAAGTGCAAGCAAGTCAGACTCCAAAGTAGTACGAGTCTATATTGATAATACAGGTGAAGTCTATATAGACAATCAACCCGTACAGATTTGGGCGATTCAGAGTAAGCTTAGAGATTTGCTTCGTACAGCTACAGATAAAGCGGTATTGGTCATCTCTGATGAGACTATTCCTGTTGAAACACTTATAGATGTGGTTGATGAATGTCGTATGTCTGGTGCTAAAGATGTGGCAGTTTCAACCTCTAAAGAGATGGGATAATCTGATATGGTCAGAAAAAAATTCAAAAGAGAAAAAGCAAAGATCTTTGCTCTTTTGGCGATGTTTGCAGGTGCAGCACTTATGGTATTGCTTGTTGTCTCTTTTAATGCTAAGGTAAAAAAGAAAGAGCAGAAAGTCAAAGATCCTATGCGTTATGTGAAGATGCAAAAAGTACAAGAGGTGAAGAAGCCAAAGCCCAAGCCAAAACCAAAGCCTAGAAAAGCACAACCTCAAGCACCACTGCCAGATATAAGTTCAATGCTTGGAGGTATCGCTATGGATATACCTGAGTTTACTTCTGCGGATATTACAGGAAATGCAAAAAATATCCTAGGTGATGCAGCAGCAGATGCAGCGATGAGTGAAGGAACGGTAGATACCAAACCACGAGTGATTTCGCGTTCTGCCATGGAGTACCCTAAGGCAGCCGCTAAAAAAGGGATAAAAGGTTATGTAATAGTAAACCTTTTAATCGCAAAAGATGGAAGTGTAGAGTTGGCAAAAGTCATTGCATCAAGCCCAGCGGGGGTATTTGATGCGGTGGCACTTAGAGGTGTAAGAAGCTGGCGTTTTGCTCCTGCAAAATACAGAGGTAATCCAGTCAAAGTATGGGCGAAACAAAAAGTCCGTTTTGACTTAAATTAAGGCACAAAAGATGTTTAGAAAATTAATAATATCAACATGGGTTCTTATCATTATAAATACAGCTCTTATGGCTCAAAAGCCTAAAGAGCAGCGTATTAATCATATAGAGATAGCAACAATTTTGTTTTATGATGGGAAGTACAATAAGGCACTTGAAGAGCTCCAGAGGGCTAAGGATTCTCATGTAGAGATAGATTGGATGAAGTACTACTCTATGAGAGGAATTATATTTTTAAAAGAGGAAAAATATACTAAATCCATTCATGCATTGAATCGTGCTCTTGCAGCAACACGCAAGAGAGTATACAAGGCACCAGTAGAAGTGAAGGAGAAGAGAGAGGTGCTTTTTTCCCTTTTCTCCACTGAAAAAAAAGTACAAAAACCTAAAAACAGTACACCTGCTTTTGAGCCTGAAAAGCTTAGAAAAGAGAAATTAGAAGAGCTCTATATCTATCTTTCTCAAGCATATTATAGAAAAGGTGCGTATATTAATGCAGTAGAAGCACTAGATGCTGCAGGTAAAAGAGGTCGTGATAGTGCCTCTCTTTTTACACTTAGGGCTGAATGTTATTGGAAAGTATCACAGAAATCATCTGCAATAGAAGCACTAAACAGAGGCTCTAGACTTTTTCCAAAAGATGCTACTCTACTTAAGCAGAAATTTTACTATTTTGCAGAACTTAAACTCTATCAAGCTTCCATAAAAGCAGCAAAAGCCTATATGAAAAAAGTACCTGCCAATGCACAAGAATACATCTCTTTGGCTCAGATGCTGATGGGAGCTGGTGAATCTATAGAAGCTATCAAAATACTTGAAGAGGCAAAAATGCTTTTCCCTACTTCAGCTAAAGTACATATTCTTTTAGGACACTACTATAACCAAAAAGATATGCCTTATACCACGGCACATCTTTTTGAACAGGGTTCTTACTACGACAGTAAATACCTTAAAGAAGCAGCAGAGATGTATAGAAGAGCCGGAGCATTATCACATGCACTCTATTTAAATTCGATGATGCGTGACAATGCAGAGAAGACCAAGCAAAAAGTTGCAATCTTTGTCAATAGAGGGGAGTTTGAGAAGATTATTGGTCTGAAAGATGCCCTTGATAGGTATGGTCTGCTTAAAGATGACAATATGCGTTATGCACTTGCGTATGCCTACTATGTGGTGAAAGATTATGATAAGTCAGAAATCCATTTGAAAAAGATAGAAGATGATGCACTATTTTCAAAAGCAACGGTTATTCGTAAAAATATAGAAAAATGTAAAACTAACCCCTCGGAGTGTATATAAATGAAACGACTATTTAAACTACTGCTTATTATGCTATTGCCTGCTCTGCTCTTAGGAGCTTCGCAGAAAAAAGGATCGGTCTCTGTATTGCTGTTTAGTGAGGGTAAGCCACTGGTAGCAAATGAAGTGAAATTAGACGGAAAAAAAGTACTGAAAACAGATAAAGATGGTTCTATAGAAACAGTACTTTCTGTAGGGAAACACCAGATAGAGATTTACGGTAAAGATGCTAAGGGTTTCAATTTAGGTTATTTTAAGAAGCAAATTGTCATCAAAGAGGGTAGAGATACCCAGGTTATCGCTACTTTAAGTAAAAGGGGAGCAGATAGCATTGATATTGATACTCCTGTTGCAGTGGCTACTGTGAAGACGAAAGAAGTAGCAGAAGCAACAGGTACAGGTAAATTGCGGGGAACAGTACTCTCATCAGAAGGGGGTAAACCAATCGCAGGTGCAAGGGTTTTTGTTCGTGGAACTGCTGTAGATACAAGAACAGATGGAAATGGACACTTTTCCGCCATGGTGCCATCAGGAAGAAACCTTAGTATCTCAGTCGTACATTCAGCATATAGTGCTCAGACTGTAGGTAATATCAAGGTCAAAAAAGATGGTGTGACATCAAGAACCGTAAAACTTACACCAGCAAGTATGGAACTTGAAGAGTTTGTCGTCCTTGCTCCAAAGGTTGAAGGAAGTATCGCTGATGTACTAGAAGAAGAAAAACAGCTTAATGCTATTGCAAATATTCTGGGTGCGGAAGAATTCTCAAAAAAAGGGGATAGTGATGCTGCTGCGGCACTCAAGAGGGTTACTGGGGTTACACTGATAGGTGGAAAAAGTATTTTCGTACGTGGACTGGGTGAGAGGTATTCTAATGTTGAGATGAACTCTCTTCCTCTCCCCTCTCCTGATCCTACAAAAAGGGTTGTACCTCTTGATATATTTCCTTCGAGTGTCATAGGCTCAATGAAGATACAGAAAAGTGGTACAGCAGATATCCCTGCAAATTTTGGTGGAGGATATATTGATATTCGTACCAAAAGTCCGGAAGCAGAAGATTATATTAAAATTACATTAGGATTAAAAGCTAATGTTCATACGGGTCAAGATGTTATTTCTCATCAGGGAAGTGATAGTGACTGGTTAGGATATGATGATGGATATAGAGCTATCCCCAGTGATATACTGCAACACTCAGCAGTGAATGTGGGAGAGACTATGGGTGTATATTCAAGAAGTGCGTTGGGGGAAGAACGTTTTATTCAAATGACCCATGATTATGCAAAGAGAAACTATGGGATGTTTAATCAATCTTTACCTATTGGGGGAAGTATTGGAATAGAAGGGCTAAAGAATTTTGAAATTAATGATGACCATAAGTTCACAGTATTTGGTAATTATAGCTATGCTCAAGAGCATAAATACAAGGAAGAGACTTTCTATAAATATAGATACGATGTAAACGGTAACCCTGAAGAGAATCCTCTGTCAGATGGACAAAAAAGAATTGCAACATCTGAATATACGCATAATGCAATGCTAAATGTAAATTATACTTTTTCGGACGTCTTAAACATCAAATATACGAAACTCTTCACACATACTGGAGAACAAAAGACTAGAGAAACAGAAGGTATTTTTGGTTCAAATCTTCTCTATCAGTACTATACGTATTTGGATTGGAGTGAAAGAACACTTAATGCAGATCAGCTTACGGGTGAATTTGATTATGCACTATTCGATATAAAAAATAAACTTACTTTTGGATTTGAGTCTGCTACAGCAACACTCGATCAACCAGGTAATTTACTCTATCAGGATTTTCGTCGTGGCGAGAATGAAGCAGAGTATGAAAGACTCTATTATGAAGGAGCTCAAAACTTTTTGACTAGACGATTAGACAGTGAAGATAATGTATTGGCTTTTTATCTGAATAATAAACTTGAATATGGATTTTTTAGTGATGAGGATTATTTTACATTTGGTTTAAGTTATTCCAATAAAGAGCGTGTATCAAAATATCAAAAATTTTATTTGAAAAAGAATGCTGGTCATGGGATCGATGATTATTCAAATCTTCCAGGGGGTAATCCAGAGGGGATATTAGATCAATATGTTCGTGATAATAATGATTATGATAATTTACCATTTTTAATAAAAGATCTTTTTGATCCGGCCGATTATTTTGATGCTGAAGTGAATCAAGCTGATATTTTTGTCAACATGTTTAGTAAACCTTATGAATATTTAGAATTTATGTTGGGGGTAAGGTATGTTGATCTTACTCAAACTACCTATGAATATTTTAAAGACAGCAGTAACGGCAATGTCATAGCACAAAATGAGAATGTATTAGAAATTAATGATATCTTTCCAAGTTTAGGTATAAAGTATTCATATGATGATGAAAATATTTTCGATTTTGCAGTATCTAAAACATTTATTACGCCAGATTTAAGGGAGTTTTCAAGTGGTTCATACTTTCACCCTTATGAAGTTGCTACGGTAAGAGGGAACCCTGAATTGCTCAATACTATTATCTATAGTGTTGATTTTAAATATAGTCACTATTTTTCAAGTGCTGAGTATATTAAAGTAGGTCTATTTTATAAGTATTTAGATAAGCCTATTGAAGATACGCAATTAGAATCCTCATCATTACCTATTTATTCGTATGACAATGCAGACTTTGCAGTTCTCTACGGCATAGAGATAGATGGACGTAAAACATTTGATTTTATAGGGGAGTCTACAGTAAATACACTCTCTCCTTATATAGGGGATCTGTCTAAATACTATATTGCGGGTAATATGTCATTTTCAAATTCTGATGTAACACTGAGAGAAGAACAGGAAGGTGTCTTGACAAGTAATAACCGACAACTTCAGGGACTTTCACAAACCGTTTACAATGCTTCATTTGGATATGATAATAATGCTAGGTCAGTGATACTTTCGTATAACTTAATGGGGGAGAGAATACGGAAAGTTGGAATTATTTCTGATCAAGGTGTTGCATTTGGAGATACGATAGAAATCCCTCCTCAGCTACTAAATATTGTTTGGATTGAAAAGTTTAATAATGGAATGACAGGAAAATTGAAAATAGAGAATATTTTAGATGAAGAGACGATTTGGAAGCAAGATAAAAAAATAATTAGAGAATTTACAACGGGACAGAAAGTTAGCTTTAGCGCTTCCTATAAGTTTTAACAGACGAGAGGTATGACAAGAGAATCTAAAAAAGGAAGAGCATTGAGTGCAAATATATCGGCTAAATTCTAAATGGTAACATCTTGGTAACACTTTTGTAACCAAATTTTTCTATACTTCCGCATTCAAATGAAACAAGGAAGTATATTAAATGACAAGAATCATATTATCAATCGCTGCTATTGCAACAGTATCAATGGCAAGTACAGACATTACACTAGCAGAGACAACAGTTGAGGCTGAAAACAGCTTTTTTATAGAATTCATTTCAAAGGTGATTTAAGATTAAGATATGAGAGCATAGAGAGAGATGATGATGCCAATAAATATAGAAATAGATATCGTTTAAGATTAGGTGCAAAAATTGATTTAATTGATAATCTTCAATTTGAAGTTGGTGTGAGAAGTGGATTTGCAAACCCAACTTCAGGAAACCAAACATTCGAAGATGATGAGCCTTTGAGTGACTACTTTGTAGATTCACTTAGATTCAATATTTTAGGTTTAGCGTATAAGTCTGATAACTCTACTTATAAAGTAGGTAGACAACCATACATGATGTATAGACCTATCAAGTCACAACTCGTTTGGGATAACGATGTTTCAATGAACGGGGTAAATTACCAGTATAAAGATGATACAAAAACCATCACTCTGGGTGCGAACCAACCAACTTTGGAAGAAGCATCTGAAGCACAGGATGATGTAAATCTCTTTTTAGCACAATATGTACACAAAACAAAATTAGAGTTTGCAAAACTTAATTTAGGTGCCGGTATCTACTATTATGATGGGTTGAAAGGCAACACAACGCTTTTTGGTAGCAGTAAAGGTAATACCGTAGTAGGTGGAGTGTATACAAATGATTATCATATTGTAGAAGGATTTAGTGAACTACAATTTAAAGATGTGTTTGGTATGCCGTTTAAAGTTGCAGCAGGAGTTGTATATAACTTTGCAGCAGATGACAATAATTTTGGGTATGACTTAGGATTGCAATTAGGTAAAGCTAAAAATGTCGGTGACTGGCAAGTGAAATACTCATATACAGAGCTTGAAGAAGATGCGACTCTTGGTGCATATTCTGACTCAGATAATTTCGGTGGTGGTACTGCTGCTAAAGGTCATGCAATTAGAGCAAAATACAAAGCGGGTAACAACTTGTACCTTGCTGGTAACTTCTTCTTTAATGAACTTTATAATAATGCAGACTATGAGCGTGTACAGTTGGATATGATTTATAAATTCTAATTTCGAAATTTTCTCATTAAACTCCTAAAGATGGGTGCTTAAACCCATCTTTCCCTTTTTAAACCTGTTTTTTACAGTGCAAATAATTTGGTTACAAAATGGTAACAGAAATGTAATACTTTTTCTCTATACTTCTATCAATAGAACTCTAATGCAGAGTAAACAATCAATTTGAGACAAGGGTAAAAGATGAATAACACAATCAAAATGCTTATAGGTGCTGTTTTTGCAGTGGCTGTAGCTTTTTATGCAAGTAGTATTATAGGTAATGTATCACACAGTGGATTTTTAGTTTTAGCAGCAGTATTTGGTGCATATATGGCGATGAACATTGGTGCAAATGATGTAGCAAACAACGTTGGACCTGCTGTTGGTTCTGGTGCATTGACTATTACAGGAGCTATTGTTATCGCTTCTATTTTTGAAGCTTCAGGAGCGTTGATAGCAGGTGGAGATGTTGTAGGTACGATTAAAAAAGGTATTATTGACCCTGCTGCATTTGGTTCTGACCCTATGCTTTTTGTTTATGGTATGTCATCAGCACTTTTAGCTGCTGCACTTTGGTTAAATCTTGCAACATGGCTTAAAGCACCAGTCTCTACAACACACTCCATTGTTGGTGGTGTTCTTGGTGGTGGTATCGCAGCTGGTGGTTTTGCCATAGTTTCATGGGGAACGATGGGTAAAATCGCTGCATCATGGGTTATCTCTCCTGTTTTAGGTGGGGTTATTGCTGCTATTTTCCTTTATATAATTAAATCAAAAATCATGTACAAAGAGGACAAACTCTCTGCAGCAAAGAAAATAGTCCCTATCTTGGTGGCACTTATGTCAGCAGCGTTTATCACATATTTAACACTTAAAGGGCTTAAAAAAGTATGGCCAGTGATTGTTGAGACATTTACTTTTTTACCAGAGACTAAAAAACCGACACTCCTTGTGGCACTGATTTTTGGTACTATTGGAGCATTTATAACGTACTTTATTGTAAAACCAAGAATTGCAAAAAAAGTGATAGGTATGGAACCTACAAGAGCGTCTATTAATCTTCTCTTTACTATCCCTCTTATCTTCGCAGCAGCACTTTTAAGTTTTGCTCATGGTGCAAACGATGTAGCAAATGCCGTGGGTCCCTTAGCCGCAGTATATGATGCACTTACTACCAATGGTATCTCTACTAAAGCAGCTATTCCTTTATGGGTAATGGTAGTAGGTGGATTAGGTATCTCCATAGGTTTGGCACTCTTTGGGCCAAGACTTATTAAAACTGTAGGTTCAGAGATTACAGAACTCGACCAGATGAGAGCATTTTCCATTATGATGGCAGCGGCTATTACTGTAGTTATCGCTTCTCAGCTTGGCTTACCAGTCTCCTCTACACACATTGCTGTAGGTGCTATCTTTGGGGTAGGCTTCCTTAGAGAGTGGCTTGAGAGTAAACAGATGGGTGAAAAGCAACAAAACCAACTCAAAGAAGAGCTCTCTGCACTTAAAACAGAAGAGGACTACAAGAGACAAGTACCCTTATGGAGTCTTTAAAAGTACAAAAGAAAAAAGTAAAAAGTATAAAGAGAAAACTACGTGAGAACTATGTGAAGCGTGGAATGGTGAAGAAAATTGTTGCAGCATGGGTCATTACTGTACCTGTAGCAGCAGTACTCTCTGCTATCATCTTCTTTGTACTCAAAGGTTTTGCAGTTTAGTCTTTAGGGCTATTGAGGTGGTTACGATAAATCCTTTAAAAGTTGGAATGGTATATCTGAATTATTTAAGAAATATGATAATAATATTTTTTTAAATCAAAACAAACAGAGTATTTATTTATAACTACCTAAAAGGTGGAGACCTTCTCCACCTTAACACTCTTAATTCCTTTAACGCTTATGTTATAATTAATTTTTAGGAGAAAAAATGTTTGCAATAATTAAAAAATTTAGTTTATCTTTTATAGTATTAAACATACTTATACTTCAAAGTCTCAAAGCAGATATATTGTTCTACTATACGGCTGCTATTTTACCTTCTGTTGTCTCTTCACAAAAAGAATTCGAAACAGTTTTATATGATAACTTTAATGCTTATGACTCAACTGTTTGGAGAAAAGCGGACTGGAACAATGGTGACCCTTTTTACAATGGTTGGTGTCCAGAACAAGTAAGCTTTGAAAATGGGGTAATGAGTCTCACCCTAGAAGAGCTAGATTGTAATGATAACGATGAAACACATGCATCAGGGGAGTATCAAACAAAAGAAACCTATAAATATGGACGTTATACAGCAAGATTTATCGCATCGGATGTTAATGGTACTATTAGTTCGTTATTTACCTACACGGGACCACACGTAGGAACAGACTGGGATGAGATAGATATGGAAATTTTAGGTAAAGATAGCACGAAAATACAGGTAAATTACTGGAGAGATGGACATGAACACCCTAAATTAATAGACTTGGGGTTCGATGCTTCTGAAACGATGCATACCTACTCATTTGTATGGCATGAAGCGTATATAAAATGGTATGTAGATGGTAAACTTATACACACAGTAAATGAAAACTATAACCATGATAACGACAGCCTACCCATAAATGCAGGGAAAATAATGCTAAACCTATGGGCAGGAGTAGGCATAGAGAGTTGGAGTGGAGTATATACAAACGGCACAGTAGCACAAGCTCAGTATGACTATGTTAGGTATGAGAAGTTTTTATAGAACGAATAAAAGATAGATACGATTTGAAAAAGGCGTTAGCAGATAGGGGATTTTTACACATTTTACAATATAATACCAGTACTTTATCACGAGGATACACATGTACTCATACATAGGCACTCACCACTATATACCCAAACCTGATTATCAACCTTTAGAGAGACTCATACCTCTTATAGACCAAGCACTTGTTGCAAAACAAGCAGTCACGCTTTTAGGTGAGGAGAATCTTTTTTCTTTTAGAGAGGGTATTTTGGCTTGTATGGAAGTCTATTATCAATTCGTAGGCATAAACGATGAAGTTATCGCTAGTGGTGGGGTGGTTGAGCCTTGTGGGGTACTTCCTCGTTATGTCGAGGGTTTGATAGGGTACTTTGAGGGTTTACAAAGAGAAGTGCCTACAAATAAAGAGAGTGAAGTTTTAGAGTACTCTGGAGTGAAGAGTATTAAAGTACGTTACAAATATACCTCTAGTGTAATTAAAAAACTGGTCAAGCTAGGGCTTCGTAATCCTAAGGTGTTAGAGAAGCCTTTACAGTTGTTTTTAAAAGGTGGGGTACTTCATGACCTTATCGGTATGCAGTTTATCTGTTCTTATCCTTATGAGAAAGAGTGGGTTGCTCGTACTTTGTATAACTTTTTTGAGTATGACAACCGAACAGATGACCACCTATTGTATGGGTTTTATAGAGTTGATAAAAAGAGTGGTTACCGAGGTTTACATTGTGACCATACTATTTTTAACCCTCGTTTTGATGCGAGTATAAAGTGTAACAGTCATGCGACATCTGTTGAGCCTGAAACACTATTTTCTCTACTTGAACCTCAAGATGAAGGGGTGGTAGTACTGCGTAAACTCAAAGACTACTTTAACATAGAGATACAACTTCATACCACGTTTGAAAGCCTTTGGTCTTCCATGGAACATACAAACAATTATAATACTCAAGCTAAGGGTGTAGGGCGTAACAGTAAGATTACTGTACAGTGGAAGCTTCTTTCAAATGCGATGCAAAATCTTGAAGAGCAGTTTGAACGCTTGCAAATAGACACTGAACAAGCCCGATTTGATGTAGCACACCATGGGGTTTATATACCTGTAAAAAACCTGTTGTCAAAGCTGGGTTCTACAGCGTATCCTGTGTATGAAAAGTCTGTAAAAAAAGTAGAAAATTTAGAAGATTTACTCGTAAGCCATGAAATATCACGGCAAGACTATGCGAGTGCCTTGCAAAAAGAGATAAGTTATATTGATAAATTTTCTCAAGAACAAGAGCATTTTACGGTACGTATTATTTTTAAAATGCAGAGTGCTTTTATCTATTATGGGCTGGCAAACCAAAGTGAATATTTTAATGCAGAAGATATACATGAATTTGTAAAGATTTCTTTAAAATATTATAAAGAGATTACTGCTACACTCTTGGAGCATACTTATATTTATAAAGGAAATTTGTTAAATATTGTTAGCTTGTTTCGTTACCTTTATTTAGGACAGAAGTATGGTTTTGGTTTTGTGAAATCACAAGAAGATATAAATACGAAAACACTCTCATCTGTGACGTATGAAGAGAGCTTGCATGCCTTTAAAACAGCTATTGCTTTGTTTAACTCTTTAGAAGAGGAAGATATAGAGTTTTTAAAAAAAGACAGTGCTATCTCACTCAAGATAATTCACCATTATGATGTGTTGGCAAGAGAGTGGGAACTGTTTAACCAAGAAGATGAGAATGAAGCTTATTGTACTATGCTTGCACAAATAGAACAATTTAAAAAACGTTTTATTAGCACTTCTCTTTATATGCAGTTCAATACCTTGCTAGAGTCTGATAAAATTAAAAATATAGGGTTTGTGGTAAAGTTTTATACTACACTTGTTTGGCATGGTTTTTTAAGACCACGGGATGCACTAAAACAGATTATTAGGTACTCTGCATACGATAAAATAAAAGCGAGTGATCTCTTCTATTATGAAGTCTCTGCCTATAGGTTTCTTGTCATTCAACGTTGTGAATCGGTGGAAGATTGTCATAAAGTTTATGAGGAGCGTTGTAGTGATGAGATGCGTATTACACATTTTAAGAACTACCATAGAAAAAACATGATTCATCTACTTTTTCGTATTAAAAGAAATGAATCATTGTACAACTTTTACAAAGCAAAACGCTACTTTGAAATGCTTACCCAAACAGAGTTTAAAATAGATCACTTTAGTGATACCCTTGTTAAAGAGATTGAATAGTTTTTTCTGCTAAACTTAATTAAATAAAATAAAAAGAAGTGCAATGTTTGAACTATTTATGCTATTAATTCTGTTGTCAATGCTGATAACACTTTACCGATTTTTAAAAGGCCCTAGTCTCTCTGACAGAGTTGTAGCCTTTGATGTATTAAACATTATAGGTGTCTCTCTCTTGGTGCTTTTAGCTTTGCACTATCAAAGAAGTTTATATCTTGACATTGCTCTAGTCTTTGGGCTTATAGGCTTTTTGGGTAGTACAATATTTGGTCGTTATATAGAAAAGGGTATATGATGGAGATATTAGGTTATCTGTTTATTTTTCTAGGGATGGGTTCTTTTCTTATTAGTGCCATAGGACTTGTAAGAATGCCTGATGTTTATACACGTATGCATGTGGGAACAAAAGCTACGACTATGGGAACACTGCTGGTGATTTTGGGTGCTATATTTATAGAGCCATCTTGGGCTTTAAAGCTTATACTCTTAGCACTGTTTATTTTACTTACTAACCCTCTCTCCTCTTCTGTTATTGCTAGAGCGACTCACAGTGATGGTGCTACATTAGACGTAGATGCACTAAAGAAGGAGTCAAAATGACAGGTTTCCTGATTTTTTCAATTTTTGTAGGTGTTGTCATCATAGCATTTGCTGCTGTTGTACAAAAAAGATTGGCAGACTCCATTATCTTTTTGATGGGAGTAGGGCTAGGAAGTGTAGTACTTTTCTTTCTTTTTAAAGCACCCGATGTGGCACTGACAGAAGCAGTTATTGGTGCAGGTATAGGCTCGTTTATTTTCCTTATCGCACTTAAACACTTAGGAGAACAACGATGAGTATAAGAGATATAAATCTAAAAAGAGAACTTCCTACTACTACAGTGAGTGGTTTTGCATTAAGTGCAGTATTGGTTTTAACAGTTCTAAATATCATACTTCATACGCTACCTTCATCTATAGATACAGCAGGAGATGCACTCTTAAAGCTTAACGCTTCCCAAGGTGTAGCAAATGCTGTGACAACTGTTGTGGTTTACTTTAGGGGTTTTGATACATTAGGAGAGATAGCGGTCTTATTTATTGCCTCTTTAGGACTAGGGTTAATGCTTCATTCTAACACGCAGTGTACCCTAAAAGCAGAGAGTAACTTTATGCTTCAAACCGCCTCAAAATTGCTTTTTCCCATCATTTTACTGTTTGGTATTTATGTCATGGTTTATGGACATTTAAGTCCAGGAGGTGGGTTTCAGGGGGGTGTGATTGTTGCAAGTGCTGTGTTACTTCTGCTTATTTCACACAAAACATTTGAAGTCCCTCATAGTGTCATAGTGTTACTAGAAACCTTTGCAGGAGTAAGCTATCTGATTATAGGACTTATGGGACTGCTTATTCTTGATACTTTCTTAGGTAACTTTATTCCTCATGATATCGCAAGTATGGGTCTGCTTTTAAGTGGAGGGATTATTCCACTTATTTACATCATCGTAGGTATAAAAGTAGGAAGTGAAATGAGTAGTATCGTACAAAATTTAATGCAAAGAGATGACAATGTTTGAGTTTTTTAATCAACCTCATGTGATACAAATTACTGTTAGTGCTGGAGCAATGGCACTGTTCTTTGTAGGGCTTTTTGGACTCTTGACACGTAAACATTTCATCAAAGTATTTATCAGTATTGCTATCATGGAGAGTGCAATTTTCTTACTCTTTATAGGGTTAACTTTTAATCATGACTTCATCGCACCCATACTAGATGCCACACATACAAACACAGCAACCATGAACGACCCCATCCCCCATGCGATGATACTTACTGCCATCGTCATAGGTATGGCAGTATTAGCTTTAGGTGTAAGTTTTGCCATAGAGTATTTTAAGCTTACAGGAAAAACAGATATAGATGAGATGA
>JAYEHY010000053.1:0-3533 GCA_034659695.1 Campylobacterota bacterium
GATTAAATTAAATAATATTGTAGACATTGCTACCAAAGCAGGTAGTGTTATAATGGAAATATATAAAAAAGATTTTAGCATTGAATATAAAGATGACAAATCACCATTAACCGAAGCAGATTTAAAAGCCAATGAAATTATTTGTACTGAACTTATGAATCTTTATCCCAATATTCCAATAATGTCAGAAGAGAATAAACAGACTGAATATGCTATTAGAAAAAATTGGGAATACTATTGGTGTATCGACCCTATAGATGGAACAAAAGAATTTATTAAAAAAAATGATGAATTTACTGTAAATATTGCTCTTATTCACAAAAGTGTACCTATCCTCGGTGTTGTATATGCTCCAGCAATAGATATGATGTATAAAGCAAAAAAAGGTGAAGGTGCTTTTAAAAACAACCAAAAACTTCCAATAACTACAAATAAATCACCAAAAGAAAAATTATTTGTAGTAGCTTCAAAATCTCATCTATCTGAAGAGACTCAAACTTTTATAGATGCACTAGATACAAAAGAGATAGAACAAGTTTCTAAAGGTAGCTCACTAAAACTTTGCATGGTAGCAGAGGGTGTAGCAGACATTTATCCTAGACTTGCTCCAACTATGGAGTGGGACACAGCTGCAGCTGATGCAATAGTTAGAGAAAGTGGAAAAATGACTTATCAGTTTGAAAATGATAAACATCTAATCTATAATAAGGAAAACTTATTAAACCCTTGGTTTATTGTTAAATAATTTTAAAGTTAAATGGAGAAGTAATTTATGATAAAAAAATCAATATTCAGAGAATATGATATTCGTGGTATTTTTGAAAAAGAGTTAAATGAGGTATCTGTAAAACTAATAGGTTTTTATTTGGGGCAAAAAATAAAAGGAGATAAAGTTGTCGCTATAGGATATGATGCACGCTCACACTCTCCTATATTACGTGATTATTTAACTTCTGGACTCAATGCTTCGGGGTGTAAAGTTTTAGATATGGGTATGGTAGCTACTCCTGTTAACTACTATAGTAATTATATTGATTTTGATGGAGTTACTACAGATGCTTCTATTATGATTACAGGTTCACATAATCCTAGTGAATATAATGGTTTTAAAATGACTGTAGATAAGAGTCCATTCTTTGGAAATGACATTTATGATTTAGGTGATGAAATCATTAACAACAAAGATAAAACTATTACTAATAATACTAAATCTTTAAAAATAGACGTGAAAACTCCATATATAGCATATATGGTAAATCAATTTCTACATCTTAAAAATTTTCCTAAAAAAATTGTAATAGATGGAGGGAATGGAGTTGCCGATACTGTCATAACAGATATTTTTAATGCTCTGAATTTTAAGTATGAAGGTTTATATCTTGAACCAGATGGTACATTTCCTAACCATCATCCTGACCCTTCAGTTGAAGCCAATTTAGTAGATGTGAAGCATGCCTTGGAAAAAAGTGGAGACATTGCTTTTGCTTATGATGGAGATGCAGATAGAATTGCTGTACTAACTCATAAACATAACATAAAAGGTGATCAAATGGCACTACTTTATGCTATGAAGATGGAGAATCCAACAGTGATAGGTGAAGTGAAATGTTCTCAAGTAATGTATGATGAGCTAGAAAGACGTGGAGCTAAAACTATTATGTATAAAACTGGTCACTCTAACTTAAAAGTAAAAATGAAAGAGACCAATGCTGACTTGGCATGTGAAGTTAGTGGTCACATCTTCTTTAAGCACCGTTACTTTGGATATGATGATGCTATCTATGCCACTTTAAGAATGATAGAACTTATTGCTGATGGTATAAATATTGATAAAGAGATAGAATCATTACCACAAGTTTTTTCAACAGAAGAGTTAAAAGTAGAAACCACAGAAGAAGAAAAATTTCTTATTATTAATAAGGTAAAAGAATTACTTGTAAACCCACCTAAAGATTTTCCTAAAATCATAAATATCATTGATGTTGATGGAGTACGTATTAATTTTGAAAAAGGTTGGGGACTTGTAAGGGCTAGTAATACGACGCCTGTACTTGTAACTCGTTTTGAATCTACTGATGAAGTGTTGGCTAAACTTTATGAAAAAGAAGTTAACAAACTTATAGTACTAGCAAAGAGCTTACTATGACAAATAAGTTATATTTTGATTCTTATAGTAAACTCATTGAAAACAAAGCTTTTGAAGCTATTGTTAAAGAAGAAAAAAATGTAGGTTACTATAAACTTCCTGAGCAAAATATAAATTCTATCTTAGAGTACTGCAACACCATACCTAACAATATTGAATCTATAGCTGTTATTGGTATAGGTGGTAGCTCATTAGGAGCTAAAGCAGTCTATGAATTTATAAGACCTGTTAAAAAACTTCAAAGAAAACTTTATTTTTTTGAAAGCACAGATCCTATAAATATTAAAATTATTTTATCTAAATTTAAAATGGAAAAAACACACTTCTTAGTCATTTCCAAATCGGGAAATACTGTAGAAACCTTTTCCATTTATAAATATATATATTCTCTTCAAAGTGATGCAAGAGCTTATACATTTATAACAGACCCCAACTCACCACTTGAAAAATATGCTAAAGAAATCAATGCCTCTATATTATATTTACCAGATAATGTAGGCGGTAGATTTTCTGTTCTTTCTACAGTAGGACTTGTACCTTTAGCATTGTGTGGTATTGACATACAAGCATTACTTAATGGTGCAAAAAGCACCAAGGATAGTTTTTTTCATAATGGTTATTTGAAGAAAATACTGCTTGAAAAGGCATCTTATTATGCTAGAAATCATAGTCAATATCATACAAATTGTATTTTTGCCTACTCTGAAACACTTAAATACTTCTGCGAGTGGTATGTACAATTATGGGGAGAGAGTTTAGGTAAGAAACAACGAAATTCTGCTTTTAATGTTGGTCTGACTCCTATTGGTCTTATAGGTCCAAAAGATCAGCACTCTTTTTTACAACTTATAATGGAAGGAACTAGAGATAAGTCAGTTACTTTTATTAAAATAGAAAATTTTAATGATGATATAACAATACCAAATATCACCCTATCTCATTTAGAAGGTCTTGATAGTTTAAATAATCTCTCTTTTGCAAAATTAATTAATATGCAATGTGACTCTGTAATGGAATCACTTAAAAATCAAAATGATATTCCATTAGATAGTATTACATTACCTTCTGTAGATGAAAATACTATGGGTAAACTTATATATTATTATGAGTTATTAACTTCTTTAGTAGGTGAACTCATTGATGTAGATACTTATAATCAACCTGGTGTAGAAGCAGGAAAGATTATTTTAAAGAAAAAATTAGATTCCTTAAAATAAAACTTTTACTAATGAATAGTAAAATTCTTTACTATTCTAATAAATATCTTTAAGTAACTCTTTAAATCCATCTAATCTAACCATATTACTACCATCACTTAAAGCAATACCTGGGTCTGGGTGAACTTCCATAAAATAACCATCTACACCTACAGCAGCAGCAGCTTTAG
>JAYEHY010000054.1:0-3440 GCA_034659695.1 Campylobacterota bacterium
ACCCTCTGCTCTTAACTACTAGTTGCTCACTGCTAGTTGCTCACTAATAAGTGTTGCAAGAAGCTGTGTGCCAACCAATTCAGTAACCTTTGCTTCATACCTCTTCCCATACTCTATAGGCAGATCAGAAGTATCATTGATTAAAATTTCTCCATCAATGTCAACTGCCCAGCTGAGTGGTCTAGCACTGAGTAGGTACTCATGTTCATCACTCTCTCCATCTATGACTACAGTAAGTGTTTTACCTACCATTTTTTCTAAAGATGCAAGGGTAGACACTTCTGCAATTTCACCTAAAATGTTAGCTCTCTCATCTATAATACCTTGAGAAATTTGCTCCATACCATAAGCTGAAGTTGTCTCTTCATTTGAGTAATGAAAAGTATTAAATCTATCAAATGAAAAATTCTCCATAAAGTCACATAAAGCATCATAACTCTCTTGACTCTCTCCAGGGTGACCTGCTATAACTGAAGTACGTATGAAAGCATTTGCTTTGCTTTTCATATATTTAAGCAGTTCAATGGTTTTCTTTTCTCCAAATCCACGCTTCATTGTTTTAAGTACTGCGTCATCAATGTGTTGGATAGGCATATCATAGTATGTTTGAAACACTCTAGAATCTGAAATAGCATCAATAAGTTCAAAAGTCGTAGTGCTAGGGTAAAGATACAAAATACGTGCAGACTCCACACCCGCAACTGCTTCTACCGCTTCTATAAGGTCGAGCAGACCATCACTAAGACTCATATCGCGTCCGTAGCTTGAACTGTCTTGTGATATGAATGAGAAGTCATAATAGCCCTCTTTAACAAGCATCTCTACCTCTTTAACAATAGAAGAGAGTGAGCGTGAATGGAGTTTCCCTTTAAAACTAGGTATAGCACAGAAAGAGCATGCTTGGTTACACCCCTCAGCTATTTTGATGTATGCATGGTAGTTTGAACCTGTAATTACCCTACCCGACGTCTCTGTAGCCAAATAGACTTCTGGAGAAAAAGTACTCTGCTTAGAGGCTATAAGTTCATCTATCTTCTCATAATCCCCTACACCTGTAAAGATGTCTATCTCAGGCATGTCAGCTTGAAGTTCTTCTTTGTAACGCTCAGTAAGACAACCACTCATCACTAAAATAGACGCCTCTTTACGCTCATCATGCAAATTTAATACTATATTAATGCTCTCTTCTTTCGCCGCATCAATAAAACCACAAGTATTGACAATAATCACATCTGCTTGAGTATTGTCATCTGTAATCTCATACTCTTTAAGTCGTCCCAGCATTACTTCGCTGTCAACAAGGTTTTTGGTGCAGCCTAAACTGACCAGGTGTAGTTTTTTTTGCATAGTTATGTATTACTCTTTCCATTGGTTTTGGTTAAAAATACCAAGTATAATGATTTTATTTTTCTCTATATCAATATAATAGGGTACTGTATAGCCTTTATATATTAATTCTCTAATGTAGATATTGTTTGACTTTTCTCTTTGCCTATGGCTGTAAGGGCTTTGTAGAATGTTTTCTATTTTAGAAATAATATTATCAAAAAAATCTAAAGCTCTATGATGGTTATCAAGAGCGATAAACATAACAGCATCTTCAAGCTCTTCTTTGAATCGCTTAGATTTTTCAAGAATCATATTTGTTTAAAATATTTTCTCTTATATCGTTTAATCCATCATGAAATGCACTGGTCTCCAAAGAAGCATTTTTATAAGCATCGATTCTGCTTTCTATCTCTTTATCTAAGCTGTTATTCTCAGTATGAGTTTGTTTATAAAACTCAAAAAGTTGATTGAGTGCATCTTTAATGTTTGGCGTGTGAAATTCTTCTTTAAGGTTTTCTATAAAGTGTTTATCTACATCAATGGTAAGTTGCATGAATGATCCTTTATTTATTTTACAGCATTATACCATAAATGGAAAATAATAAAAAAGATTAAATAGTAAGAAATTTTGAAGGATTTAAAAAAGAAGAGCTTAGAGTCAGGCAGAAGCCTGAACTCTAAAGGGTTGTAACTTTAAGAGTAATTCTTAGAAGTTGTATCTACCCCATAGACGAATAATACTTGCATCAGTACCAGCATCATCATCAGCATAAACATAAGCAGCTAATATACTTGTAGAGTCATTAAATACTTTTGTAGAATAAGTAACATCTACTTCATAAGGATTGTTATCACCTAGTAGGTCACTATCCATACGCATACCGTAAGCTAAACCAAAGTTACCACCAAGTGCAGATGCACCAGCAGCTAATTTAACATAACTAGCATCATTAGAAATTACACCTTGGTTAGCAACCATTTGAGTGTAAAGTGGAGTTTTAACCCCTGTACCAAGGTTTCTAATACCAAATGAATTTTCATTTACGTAAGAGTATGCAGCAGATAGATTAAACATATCATAATTTGCAGCAACTTTTGCACCGTAAGCTACAGTATCATTATCACCACGAACTGCATTAGCATCAATATATCCACCTTGACCAGCAACTGTAAATAAACCAGCATTATATTTTGCATCTATCCAGTAGATAAGTGCATCTTCAGCATATACATCAAATTCAGGTGCATAGTAAAGACTACCTGTTACAGTTAAGTTTTCTACAGACTTGTTTTGAGCTGTAAGCATAAATACACCATCATCACCATTTAAATCAGCAAAATTACCCATATCTCCATGATTATTTGCAGCAGTTACCCAAGCACCAACTAAAGTAGTGTCTGAAATATCTGTATTTACAATTAATGCTGCTTCAAAAGTATTTTTGAATACATTCCAAGACTCAGAGAAAGCAAATGGAGAAAGTGCTTTTGGAAGTTCTTGACGACCTACTTTGATTGCTGTGTTACCGAAACCATAAGTTAAATATGCTTGAGAAATCCAACCACCTTTACCAAGTGCAGAACCATCAGAATTTTGCATAATACCTGAAACTATATCTAATTCACCAGACTCTAACCACATTGTACCAAGTGCAGAAACTTCAACACCAGCACCAAAACCATAAAATATATCAGCATTCATAGCTCTAAGTTGAAGACCAACATTTGCAGCTGAACTAGTTTCAGCAAAAAGACCTGCATCACCTGTAGCTAATCTATCTACTGCATCTACAGTTTGGTAATAAGCTACCGCTTGACCTGAAAAATCCCAACCAGATGCTTCTACTACTGGTGCTTCTATTACTGGCTCAACTGGTGCAATATCTCCACCTGCCATAATCATTGTTGACGCTACTACTGAAAGTAATAATGTTTTTTTCATTGTAAACTCCTTAATGTTTGTTAATGTTCAGAATTATAACACACAACATTAATAAATGTCAAGTAAATAAATGAAAAGTTAACAAAAAGTTAATAATTTGTGGGTGTCTATCTATATTAAGGGAGATAATGTCTATTGAGTCTAGTATGTTTTACTAGACTTTACTTAT
>JAYEHY010000055.1:0-3430 GCA_034659695.1 Campylobacterota bacterium
GCATTAAATATAGAGTACGTTACTGGACATCTGAATTTTTAAAACAACACCATACCCGAACTAAACTGGTTATTACCATTATAAATCACCTCTATCAAGCAGGTATTACACCGTTATATCATCCTAGAGATGTATTTATTACCGATATGAAAGATAAATCTATTCATGATATTAAAGATATTTTAAGCAGGTGTGCATTTTTTAAAGTCTTTACTGAGAGTGAATTAGATATATTATCTAGTTTTTCAAATAGGGTTTTTAAGCCTATGGATAGTGTTATTGTTGAAGAGGAGCAAGATGAAACTTCCTTATTTGTGATTATAGAGGGCTTGGCAAAAGTAACTATTAACAATGAAGATGGATCAAAAGAGTACATACGAACGATTACTGCTGGTGATATTTTTGGTGAGTTTTCATTACTTACAGGAGAAAAATACTTTGTTACAATAACAGCGATAACAGATATAGTACTTTATGAGATAAAAGATGAAAATATTAGACCTATTTTAGAGCAAAGACCTGCGGTTGTCAAAGATTTGTCAAATATGCTCACAAAAAGACGCTTAGGAAAAAAATGTTTTGCTGAAATAGCAAGGAAAAAAGGTAAAATAGTTTTAGAAGAAGCAGCCCTTACTAAGAAAATATCACAAGATATGAGTAAACTATTCTTATCATTATTTAATTTTTAAGAATAGTAACTGCACTTTAAACTATATATTACCCCTTAATCCCATCAGCCCTAGGTGCTATTAAAAATCCAAAAAAGACTTTTATATACAACATAAAAGGAATGGTCCAAATAATCGCTGACCATAAGTAAAGCTCACTTGAGTATGCTTCAAAAAATGGTATTAAACCTCTCATGAGCGTGGCTACTATGATTAGAATTACCATCAAATGGGTATAGATATTTGAGGTGAGGTGTCGTCCTGTGTGTATCCATCCTATAATTATCATGATCATCAAGTAGGCAAGACCTAAACCTCCACTTGTGATGAAGTGTCTAAAGTGGTTTATACCGTAAATGTCATCGTTGAGTATATCCCATCCCATTAGTGCATACCCTGCACTTAACATTATGAAGATGGGTGCTAGGTAGAGTACATAGGGTTGGTTTAAAATGTTTTTGTCTTCTAAAACATAATCACTAGTAATGGCTAAAATAGCCGCTCCTGCTGCTAGTCCTACCCACCCTAGTGCTGTGTTAGTAGGGTAGTAAAACTCTACAATAGTAAAGAGAATGACGGTGAAGATTGCAAGGTTGGTAAGTGGTGGTTTAGCTACATAAATGTCATCTATCTCTTTGTCTTCCATGAGTTCGTTTATGGCTTCCATATTGACTCTTCTCATGGCTAGTAGTATGAGTACTACAATTGCCCCTAGGGCTACTTTTAAGATACTCATAGAGTCTGTAGTAGCAAAACCTAACTGTGAAGCAAAAAACCAAACTTCTATGCCAAGTATGGCTACAAGTGCATAACCTAAACTTGCATGTCTTTGCAGTGGGTCAAGTACTACCTCTTTGGCAAACCATAGAAGCCAGACTAGCATAGCAATGTTTAAAATAGCAGCTACATAGATGCCTGTAATGTCTATGAACCAGAAGCTTAAACGCCCTGCAACCCATAAAAGCATTACATACTTAAGACGCTTACCAATGAACGGTACAGTCCCAGGAAAGAGTTCAGGAAGACCCGTGGTTAAAAATGACAAAACACCTGCGGTAAGTATGCCAAATAGCATTTCGTAAATGTGCCAAGTGAGGGTGTCGTTCATGAAGGGTATGTTGATTGTCCCCGACCAAACCAGACCCCATAAAAGCATAGAGAGTATCATGTATGGTGCTAGAAGTAAAAACACGGGTCTAAAGCCGTAGGCTAAGTAGTTAGGTACATTTTTCTCATCAGGGTAATGAAGGTAATGGTTCGTTGCATGTAAATTTTGTTCTTTAATCTCTTCCATTATTTTAACTCCAGTTCAAATGTACTTATAATCTCTTCATTTTGTAGTATTTTAGCTGTTTGGTCATAGATAAACTTGTCATCTCTCTGCTCTTGTGGCAAGTTATAGTTAAACTTTTTGACGATATGCCCTGGGTCAGCTTTAAGTAGTAACACTTCATCACTCAGACGGATAGCTTCCATGAGGTCATGGGTGATGAAAAGTATGCTTATCTCTTTTTTACTTATCATCTCAATGAGAACAGTTTGTAACTCTTTTTTAAGTCCAATGTCTAGTGCAGAAAATGGTTCATCTAAAAAAAGCAGTGAGGGTTTTACTACTAAAGCACGAGCAAAACTCACCCTTTGCTTCATACCTCCACTCAAATCTTTAGGAAATTTGTCAAAATCATCCTCTTCCAAACCAAAAACAAGTGCTATCTCTTTAGACTGTTTTATAGCAGACTTTTTATCTACCCCTTTAGCTAAGAGTCCAATGGCAATGTTGTCTATAACATTTTTCCAAGGTAGCAGTCTGTCTTCTTGAAAAGCAAATGAACTGCTTGTAAAACTATTTTCTACAGACCCCTCTTCCACATCAAGCAGTCCAGCACAGAGATGAAGCAGGGTAGTTTTACCTCCACCACTAGGACCTACTATGCTTAGAACTTCTCCTTTTTCTAAAGTAAAGTCAATATCTCTTAAAATTTCTGTAAATCCAAAATGATGGTTTAGTTTTTTAACTTCTAATCTCTCCATAACTCAACCTCTCTTTTAATAGGCTCTAAAATAATATACTCTATAAACATCAATGACCCAATCATAATAACCACCAAAGCCAACGCAGTAGGTGTATCTAACTGACTTCTTGCTACAGCTAGTGATGCACCTATGCCGTCACTTGTGGCTAAGAGTTCAGCCATCACAACGATTTTCCAAGCCATACCAAGACCACTTACCCACGCAGGGAAGACATAAGAGAAGATATGAGGGAAATAGACATCAGCAAACTTCATATGCCAAGGTAGTTTAAAACTCTCAGCCATCTCTTTTAAGTCACCATCAAGTGTTCGTGTCCCTTGTAATGCTCCCACAAATATGATAGGAAAAGAGGCAACTACAACAGTAAATACAACTGTCTCATCACCCATACCAAACCAGATCATCGCTAAGACGATCCACGCGATAGGTGGCATACCTACTAAAATGGTCACAATAGGACGACTCATCATAGAAGCGGTTGCAAAGAAACCTGCTATGAGTCCAAGAACAGTTCCTAGAAGTAGTGAGAGTGCAAACCCAACAGAAGCTCTATAGAGGGTAATGTTTATCTCTGCCCAAACTGCATCATCTTGAAGCATGGTAGTTAAAGTTTTAAAAGTCTCAAGAGGTGAGGGGAGAACCAAGTTTCCATAAATTTGATTTCCCACATCCCAGCAGGCTACAAAAAGCAGTATGGAAGCAATAGCTCCCCACCCACTCCAGAGGTA
>JAYEHY010000056.1:0-15941 GCA_034659695.1 Campylobacterota bacterium
AGAGTAGTGTAGATAAAAAAGCTTGATAGAGGGTGAACCTAAGTAAGCCCCATACTCTAGCATCTATCTGAGTTACCTCATTTGTATCTTGTGAAATGTAGAGGGTGTGAAAGAGTAGGAATGCGAAAAATAGTAAAAGTAAAGAAATAAAAACACCAAAAATTAGGGAACTTTTGAATCTTATGTAATTTTTAATCATGTAATTACAAATTGATTTTTCATAATAAATTGAAAAAAACCATACTTTTTTAATTCATTTATTCTATTTTCATCTTTCAAAAACAGTGCTAAACTCTTTTTATTGCCTCTTGCTTTTGCCAAATCTATAAAAATTATATAATGTTTTGTCAATATATCTATTCTACACTCTTTTATTTCTTTATTTGGATGAATATCTTTATGACAATTTCCTAGTCCAAATAAGTCAATCATCTCTTGACATCTCATATAGTTATAATCAGTTTTATCTTTTGCTATAGTTTTACTATTTCTTTTAAGTTCTAAAATGCCACCTATAGCTGTTTGTTTAAATACCAATTCAAAAAAATATAATGGATCTTCTTCTATGAGATTAAAAAGTAATGGTTTTTCATCTTTTACATCATTAATACATTTAGCACTACATACTCTTTTAGTCTCATCATATAACGGAAATTTTGATTTTTTATATTTTTCATTACACAATTTACACATCAATATATAGTTTTTAGGTTCACACCTTAAGTCTGGATACATATCTGTAGCTTTCGGTCTAAAGTGGTCAATAGTAGCAAGATATTGACTACTTGGCTGAGTGCTAAGTTCTACTTCACATATGGGACATTTATTATTAGATACATCTTTATGTACATCTTGAAATATACTCCAATTACAATCACTTAACTTAAATTTATCTACAGTTGAAGAGTAGTTTGTATGAGTAAAAACACTACGCATATCAATCATCAAACAAGTCCTTAAATTCACCTAGTAGCTCATCCATCTCTTCATCTGATACTTCAGTGAGTTTATCAAAATCTATATCTTTATTGTCTTGGATAAATTTTAGGAAATGGAGATAGTGTCTATCATAAATAAAGTTACTTGCTACAGTTTTACCTAATTTTATCTCTAGTTTATTAACTTTATTTTTTTCATCAGGAGATAATACATCTTTCTTTTTTAGTTTAAAGAGTTGATTTATCTCTTTATACATCTCCCCCATACCTACCAAAGAACTAATTTGAGGATAAGTTAAAAGTGTTTCTGATACATCCATATATTTTGTACCCTCACCACTAGTATCTATGACATCACTATCAATAGATATTTTTCCTATCTCATCACCTTCTCTATCCATCATCAAAAGTGGATTATGTGTAGCTATAATTATCTGTACATTTTCATTTAATTTTCTAATATTATTTACAAAGTGTATTTGCCATTCAGAGTGTAAGGAGTTTTCGGGTTCATCCATCATAAGAATATATGGTTTGTTTTCTTTAAGTAAAATAGATAAAAATATAATGAGTATCTGTTTCTCACCTGAGGATAATTCTAGTGGGCCTAATTCTCTATTTTTACTTGCAATACTAAAAGATTTTTTAATAGATTCAAGGCTTATCTTTTTGTTTGTATCTTTGAACATGCTATCTATAATATTTCTAAATTTATCAAGAGACTCATATACTTCACTTTTAATTTTATCTTTATTTTGTGTAAGCTCTTGTATCTTACTTGCTTCGTCTAGCTTTCCTTGACCAATATCATCTAATATTCTTCTTATCTCTAACTGATTACTTGAATTATTCTCATCAAATATTTTATTTAATTTAATCTGATAATCATTGAAGATATACATAAGCTTTATAAGTTCACTATCTAATAATGATAACTCTTTATCACAATTTTCTTTACATTCAGAAATAGAGTTTGATACCATATCAAATGTATCAATTAATTCTATATCCATTTTTTGTAAATGGGCATGGTCATTAATGGTAATCTCTTTGCTCTCGCCATTTTCATACTCTTTGCAAATTGTAACCTTAATATCAGGATTCTTAAATTTTTCCAATATATCTAATTTATTATAGAATTTTGCATGAATTAATTTTAAAACTGTAGATTTTCCACTACCATTTTTACCGATTAGTATATTAGTATCTTTATTTAGATTCCATTTTATACTCCTATTACCATAAATATTATCAATTACTATCTCTTTAATATTTATTTTGATAGTATCTGAAATTTCTTTCGCACCTGCATTAGTTAGATAGTTTTTAATTTTCTTTTTAAAGTTTATATATTTATCTTCTATCATATCTTTTGGTATGAGGTTATTAAATATTTTCTCTACTAATCTTTTTCTCTCTTTTCCTGAGCCATAACCACTTTTATTATGAGCAGTAATCCAATCCAACTCATTTTGTACTAAAAATTCATCTCTAATATATTTTAATAACTCTGTTGAAAACTTCTGTTTTATTTGATTTTGTGCATAATAAACTTCTGAATTTAATTGATTATCATTTTTTAGAAAACTATTAATCTCTTTCATTATTAAAGTATGATAATCAAGTATAGGTTTTAAATATCGATATTCTCCTTCTTGTAAAATCATTCTTTTTGTTAAAGCCTTAATAATTGTCCAATGTTCATTATCTATTATACTATGCCAATTATTTAAAAATTTATTAGTATTTAGCCCTATGAAAAGTTCTTCAAAATCATACTCTAAGTCAATAGTATTTTCATCGGGTGGAAACTCTTCAATAATATTTTTAAATACTCTTATAATCTCTTTTTGGGTTGGTTCATTACCTTTCTTATCTAAGTTAGATAAATAGTATTTTTGATTTTTATTTACTTCAAACCTTATATTTGAATCTTTAAGTGCATTTTCTACATTACCAATGCGTCTATTAAGAGCTGATTTATAATCTTTCACTTCAAGTTTATCAACTTTTGAAAAAATCAATTTAAACTTTTTGCTATAACCATTGAGAAATATAGTCTCTATCGCATTTTTACCCCCTGTAATGAAAGGGTCATCACTCTTTTCAACCAATAAAATAGAGTCTGAAAAGTTAAAAAAGTCAAGGTGTCTTGTAGAGAGTGAATTCTTAATCTCTTTTAAATTATGACCTATTCCTTCTCCATCTATTAATATAAATTCATACTCATTTGGTATCCAATCAGCTAATAAGTCACCTTCTATCC
Organism: Campylobacterota bacterium; assembly: GCA_034659695.1. Lineage (GTDB taxonomy): Bacteria > Campylobacterota > Campylobacteria > Campylobacterales > Sulfurovaceae > Sulfurovum. The sequence continues at coordinate 3,205 of JAYEHY010000056.1, forward strand.
TAGCATATTCTATCAGTGGAGAGATAGAATTTAATTCACTTTTCAGTAAAGCTTTATTTTTTAATATAAATTCTTTTTTATCATTTATATTTTCTATAGTATATAACTCATTACTAAAAAGTTCATAATCAGGACATATCACTTTGGTTGTTTCTTTAATCGCATCAAGTACTTTATTAACTAAAGATTCTATTTCAGTTATAACTTTATTTGTACTAAATAACTCTTCATTGCTTTGATTAGTATCTATACTTGGTAATAATTCTTCAATTATATAATCATTGATTTCTTGTAAAAAATCTGATGACACTAAGTACTTAAGTCTAAATCTTTCATCTGGTGTCTCCTCTAAATAAGAAACTACGCTTAACTCTTCATCACTATTATCAAGAGATAAAGCTTTGAGAATTGTAGAAACTAATATTTCAACTATTGAGTTCTCTATATTCTCTTTTTCCTTGAAAATAAAGGTTGATTTATATTGTCTTTTTGAACTTATCACATATTCAGTTGGTGCAACTGTTGTTCTTGTTTGTAGTGTTGTAGGAAATTTATCGGCTTCTGTATCTAAAATGGCTCTAACTATAGATGTTTTCCCAGCACCAGTACTACCCAATAGATAAACCTTTGGATAGCTTGGTAATTCACCTAACTTTTCTTGTACTTGTTCAAATGAGTTCATCTATAGCCTTTGTACTTTATAATACCAATTCATTTAGTTAAAAAATTATATAAATTATAGCTAATTTTATTTAATTCACAGATGCCATGCACTAAAACTCCTACCTCATCATCCCTCGTAACCACTCATTTATAATGGCTTTTCTCTTCTCTTCTACCTCTTTACCATCCATTAAGAGCATCTCTTTTGGTTGGTGTAAACGCTCAAAAGCTTTAGGTAGCTTTGTCTCTTTTACTACAGGATAAGCCCAATTGGATGTGGGGATGATGTCGGCAAAGACTTGAGTGTGCATAAAACTTAGAAACTTTTTAGCCAATGCTTTTTGCTTAGATGACTTAAGTATCGCTGCGACTTCTACTTGTCCGTAGTGTCCCTCTTGGAAGTTGGCACTTTTATAGTTGTTTCTCTTCTCTTCTACGATGTGATAGGCAGGTGAAGTGGTGTAACTTAGTACCATATTAGCTTCACCTTTTAAAAACAAACCGTATGACTCAGACCAGCCCTTGGTGACGGTTAATATGTATGGGGAGAGTCTTTTCCAGTACGCTTCTGCTTTCTCGCCATACACAGACTTTACCCATAAAAGTAGTCCAAGTCCTGCTGTAGAAGAGCGAGGGTCTTGGATGACTATTTTAAAGTCTTTAGGCATAGAGGCTAAGGCTTCAAAAGAGTGTGGTGGATTTTTTAATCTATCTGCATCATAAACAAAGGCAAAATAAGAGTAATCATAAGGTACAAAGTTTTCATCACTATAGACCACTGGTAACGATAATGATGAAGTGTTTAACTCATGCTTCATAAAAAGGTCTGTTTTATTTGCTGTTTGTGCAATGCTTGTGTCAAGTCCTAGTAAAATATCGGCTTTTGTTTTTTTACCTTCAAGTTGTATTTTCCTTAATGCACCTATAGCACTCGATACACCTACAAACTTTACAATACAGTTATACTCCTTTTCAAAAGCCTTTTTTATTTTGGGAGCTGCACCCCATGATGCAGTAAATGAGTCATAAGTGTAGATAGTCAGTGTCGGTTTAGTACCACTGGCATTTGCAGTGATACTAAGGATTATTGAAAGTAGTAATATATGTAGTGTTTTAATCATATGTAATTATAGCGTAGATTAAAAGTCGTATGAAGCAGTTATACCAACCGTTCTTGGTGTACCTTGTTGTGTAAATAATTCTTCTTCATAACCATACTCATAGCCTGGTGTAGGTGTTGGATTATTACCAAAGTAGAATCCTCTTGTTTGATAATTCTCATCTGTAATATTTCTAGCCCATAGTGCTATAGTTAGCTCACCATTAGTGTATTCTAAACTTGCATTAACTAATGTATATGCATCTGATTTTTGTTCATGTGTATTTGAGAAGTAATAAGACCCTTTTCCTTCTACATTTGTTTTAAACATCCAACTTTCAGCAAATCTATAATCAAGACCAATATTGTACTGATATTCTGGTGACTGTGCAGGAGCACGATCTTCTTGATCTGCATTTAAGCTAAATTCATCAAATTCTGCATAAAGTAAACCTATACTAGAGTAAAGATGTAAACTATCATTTGGGTAGTAGTCAAGTTGTGACTCTAATCCATAATAACTTCCCTCTTCTGCATTACTTAAGTAATTTCTAAAGTCTACAGCATCACCTTCATATAACTTTACTTGCTGGTCTTTACGTTTTCCATAAAAGATATTTAAACGATTTTTTAGTGTATCATTAAAGTGACTTGAATTTAACCCTGCTTCAAGATTCCACAGTGTTTCTGTTTCATAATCTTTAGTAGGTACATCTTCAGCATTAACTCCACCTGGTTTATACCCTTTTGCTAAAGATACATAATAAAGCTGTTTATCATTGTATTGATAATTTAATCCTAATTTACCACCTGTAAGCAGTTCATCTTTCTTTAATGTTTCTCCAATAGAATTACTATAGTCTGCTTTCCAGTTTTCAACTCTTAAAGCAGAAATAAGTGTTAATTTTTTTGTTATTGCTGTGTCTAACTGGCCATAAATCGCTCTATTTTCAGTATCTTGAGTATATGAAGATAAATTATCACCACCCCATTTAATACGATTTCTATTCATCGTTTCATCATAGTTCTTAGCGTATAAACCAATAGTCCAATCTGTAGTACCATTAAAAATACGTCCATCTTTATCTGATACTAATTTAACATCTATATCTACTTGTTTTATATCTCTTTTATATTCATCAAAGTAATCATAACCATTATCCCAGCCTAAACTAGGAATAAAATATTCACCTGCATATGTCCAATCCTCATCATAACTATAAGTAGAATCTGTTTTAGAATAACTAATTTTTGAGATGAGATGCATAGCTGAATTTACTTGATAAGTTGACTTTATTGCAAATGCATCAGTTTTTTGTCTGTCTTGTCCAGGCTTATCTGCATGAGAATCTCTTGAATTATCAAGTGTAAATGCATCATATCCGTTATCTACATCTATGTGCATGTAGTTAAAGTCTATTGTATGATTATCTGAAACTAGCCATCTAAGCTGTGTTTTTACTGCTAGTTCATCTATGTTTTGTGTATCTTCACGGTTTAAAAAACTGTTTTCCATAAAACCATCAGAAGTGTTTTTATAGATAGAGAATCTTCCTAAAAGGTTATCACTCAATGCTCCACCAAAAGCAGCACCAAATGCTTTTGTGTTGTAGTCTCCTACTGTTGCTTCTATGTGTCCTTCAAACTCTTTTGTAGGTTCATTACTCTGAACTACAACAACTCCTGCCATACCATTGGCTCCAAAAGTAGTACCTTGAGGTCCTCTAAGTACTTCTATCTGCTTTAAGTCAAACATACTTACACCTAAAGTACTACTTGAAAAGTCAATACCATCAACCATAAGCCCAACAGATGGGTTAACAGGTGTTTCAAACTGACTTCTTTCACCTATCCCTCTAATTTGAATATATTTTGCTTTAGATGCCCCTGCTGCAAAGTTTACATTGGGTGTTGATGCTAAAGTTTCAATAAAAGATTGTGATGCTTTGTCGTAGATTTTTTCTGAACCTATAACCGTAACAGAGTTACTTGTTTGAGAAAGTTTTTTCTCTCTAAAGTCTGCTCCTACAACTATGGGGTCAAGAGTTACCTCTTCTGCAAATGTAGAAGTACCAAGTAGAGCATAAGATGCAACAAGTGATACAGTTAAAATTTTTGATTTCATTTTGTTCCTTAAAATAGTTATTAAGGAGAGTAGTATATGCGATATATAAACTTCTCTTCCCTACGCTGGAATTATCCAGTTCAAGTTCGACGGGTTTTCTCAGCTATATCTATTAGAATATTGGCACCCCGAGAGATTGATAGTGATTTATACATAAAATAAACTATGAAATTGCTTAATTAGGACTATTTTTATCTTATTTAAATCAAAGACTCTTTTCTTCTCTTTTACATAGTTAAACCGTTACAACTAACTATTCACAAGATATACTACACCCAACAAATTCTCATTTGTATGGTAGCTAAAATGCTACTTTAGCATTATACGAAGTGATGCCGATGCATAATTAGCAGGCTCTCTAAAAATAGGCACTTTAGTTACACCTTTATTGATGATGTGGTCATGACCTACTATCTCTATATGGGGTTTACATGGCATGAATTCTCCTCTTCTGGCTTTAACCAATGAAAAGGGTAGAGAAGATTAGTATAGCATTAGCATCACCAGACCCCTATACTTAGACCCCTACACTTCAGCTCCTCTATGCAAATACTCGAAACCGATCTGCCCATGATATACCCCATAGATCACGATAAAATCAACTCACTTAAAAAGATGATGATTATGCTCTGTCAAAGTGAACCCTACGATATCAACATCTCAAAGCTTTGCGGTGCAGTGGAGCTTAATCAAAGAACGCTCTATAAGTATTTAGGTATTTTACAATCAGCAGGACTCATTAGAATACTCGGAGCAAAATCAAATGGAGTGAGTATCATTTCAAAGCCTGAAAAGCTCTATCTTGATAACACCAATCTCTTTTCAATCTTTTATGACGCTCCAAAGATAGGTACGATTCGAGAGACTTTCTTTGCTTCATCAGTTGCTTATGCACATACTATCAACTATCCTAAAAGTGGTGATTTTATCTTGGATGATAAATACACCTTTGAGATTGGTGGTAAAGATAAAAGCTTCAAGCAGTTAAAAGATGTGCAAGATGGATATGTGGTGGCTGATGATATTGAGATTGGAGTAAATAATAAAATCCCTCTGTGGTTGTTTGGGTTTATCTATTGATAAAATAGAAATATTAGTATTGGATTCCTAAATAATTATGCTACAATTAGGAATAAAATCCCAAATGGAGTCTTTATGTACCCAAAACTCAAACTTCAATCTAAAAAATTTCTACTGCGTAACAATCTTGAGTATCAACGCTATTTTATCAAAGAAGATAAAATCAAACATCGTTTAACCATCATTACAGGACAAAGAGGGGTGGGTAAAACCACAACGATTGCACAATATATGAATTTACATCAAGAGTTACAATCGCTTTATGTAAGTATGGATAGTTTTTTGATTGGTGATTTATCTATGTATGAGATTGCTGAGAGTTTTGAAGCTGAAGGTGGGAAACTGCTATGTTTTGATGAGATACATAAATACTCTAATTGGTCGCAAGAGCTAAAAACCATCTATGATAACTTTCCAAAACTACAAATCATTGCTTCAGGCAGTTCAGCATTAGAGATCAATAAAGGAAGTCATGACCTAAGTCGTCGAGCTCATATTTTAAGAATGCATGGAATGAGTTTGAGAGAGTATTTGGAGCTAACCTTAGATACAGAGTTTGCTCAATATTCACTCGAAGAGATACTCACAAAGCACGAAGATATTGCCTTTGAAATCACTACCAATCTTGAAAAAAGTGATAAAAAGATACTCCCACTTTTTAAACGCTATCTTCAATTTGGATACTATCCCTATTCATTGAGTGTAGATGATGATGTTTTTATCGATATGCTCACTCAAAATATTGATGTATCGATCTCTAGTGATCTGCTCTTTGTCTATCCTAGTCTTGATGGTAACAGTATCAAAAAGCTTAAACTTCTTCTACGCATTATCATGGAGAGTGTCCCTTTTGTGCCTGTGATCGAAAAGCTTAGAAATACGCTTGATATTGGTGACGCACGGACACTCAAAGATTACTTTATCAAGCTTGAAGATGCAGGAGTTTTAAAGCTACTTATGAAAGCCTCATCCAAAGGGGTAGCCAAGCTCGAAAAACCTGAGAAGATATATCTTGATAACAGCAACCTGCTTCAAATCGTTGATGCTAATATTGGTACAGTTAGAGAGACCTTTTTTCTAAATATCCTAAGTACTACTTATGAAGTCACCTATCCATCCAAAGGAGACTTTTTAGTTGATAACCGATACCTTTTTGAAATAGGAGGTAAAAACAAGAGCTTTAAACAGATCAAAGATATTGATAACTCATTTATAGTAGCCGATGAACTTGAAGTTGGGTACGGCAATAAAATTCCTTTGTGGTTGTTTGGATTTATCTATTGATACAATTACATGAACAAATGAACCGATTAAAGGCAATAATCGGCTCATTTTATGATACTGTCACACTCTATACATTCTAAAATAATATAGATAATACAATATTTTTATATTATCTATACAATAATAACAAATTATGCTATAATAATTCTATGAATATAATGAAACTCAAAAAATATCTTAGCAGTAGTGTCTTTACCCATGAAGAGTTGGCTCATATTTTTCAAAGTGAGGTATCCAATGTCAATGCTAAAATCAGCTATATGGTCAAGCAAGGTATATTGATGCGTCTTAAAAAGGGGCTTTATACCTTTGGGACTGAGTATCAAGATAATTCAGTGGATACTATTTTAGTAGCCAATCTACTCTATACTCCCTCTTATGTTTCGTTTGATTATGCTCTTTCTTATTATGGGTTGATACCTGAACGGGTCTATGAGGTGACATCGGCTACACTACATTGCAAAAAAGTTTTTGAGACTCCTATAGGACGCTTCTCTTATCGTCCGATACCCATTGAAGCCTATGCATTGGGAGTGGATTGGCTCTATGATGATCAAAACGGTGGACGATTTATTGCTACCCCTGAAAAAGCTCTGTGTGATAAGATTCGAGGGGATAGAGGGATTGGACGGTTTAACCAAACACAAATGAGAGAATACTTGGTACATGATCTACGCATAGAGTGGGAAGCACTAAGGGAACTTGATACTCAATTAATAGAAGAGATTGCCAAAGCTTATAAATCACACAATCTCAAAAGCCTAAATGGAGTGATTAAAAGGAGCGAATATGCCTGATAGACTTTTACATCCTGCAATTGGTAAGATGCTTGAAAAATATGATTTGAGTAGTGCTGATAAAACCTATGAAGCCTTGAGAGAGATACTTCAAGAGATTGTTTTATTGGGATTGCATCGTGGAGGATTTTTTGATCATGCGGTCTTTTATGGTGGTACGGCACTAAGGATTCTCTATGGACTCGATAGATTCTCTGAAGATTTAGATTTTTCATTGTTAGAACCCAATGAAAACTTTGATTTAGAACTGTATGAGAAGAGTGTAGTTGAAACCTTGAAATCTTTTGGCTTTGAGGTCAATATTCAACTCAAAAATCAAGAAGGAGTGATTAAATCTGCCTTTGTCAAAGGCAATACTGCCAAGCATCTACTCAATATCAAAGCCCCTGATGATGTAATAGCCAAGTTTGGACAAGGGCGTCTCGTTAAAATCAAATTGGAAGTTGATACCAATCCACCCCTTAACTTTGCCAGTGAAAAAAAGATGCAGTTGCTTCCTGCCCCATTTATGATTCACTCTATGAGCATTCCATCACTCTTTGCAGGGAAAGTACATGCGATTTTATGTCGAAACTGGAGCACTCGTCCTAAAGGGCGGGATTGGTATGATTTGGTATGGTATATCTCCAATAGTTACAAGTTAGATTTAATACACCTTGCTTCACGACTCAATCAAAGTTGTGATTGGCTTGAATCAGAGGGACTGAGTTTTGAAGGTAAGATTACCAAAGAGCAAGTGCTAGAACTACTAAAAAAACGAATCCAATCACTCGATATTGCTAATGCCAAACGAGATGTAGAACCTTTTATCTCTGATAGGCAAGTTTTGGATATTTGGAGTCAAGAGTTTTTTGGGATGATGATTGAGCAGTTGGAGTTTGAAGAGTAGTATGTGATTTATCAATGATACTACACTTTAGACAAACCTACCTCACTTTCTCATAGATAATGTCCAAGCCAGTGGAGTAAAGCGTAGTGTTGGTAGGCTTGCATTGAGTATTTTTGTTGAGTTTAGGAAAAAATAGCTCAATGTGTAAAGTAGAAAAAATGTTTTGAAGAGCTAACTGAGTAGAACCAGCTGTAACGCTAACTCCCTTCTTGTAGTGAACTCTCCAAGGTAACATCTCTTTAATGAACTCAGTTACACTATGGCTAAACTCAATAGATGAGAGCTTGATGATAATAAAACACCAAATCTTAAAATAGAGAAACTGATAGTAGCTATGGGTTGAATGCATCATAATATCTTTGAACTTAAAACGATTTTTGAGTTCATCAAACATAGGCTCAATATCCCACCTCTTTGCATACCTCTTGATAATCTCCTCAGCTTTTAGTGTGGTATCAGTTGAGAGAATAAGACGCAAAGAGTTATTATTATCAAACTCTATCCATATAGCTTTGATAACTTCATAGTTTAAAAACTTCGCTTTACAGATAGCTTGCTTGTATCGTAGTGTTACCTCTCTTCCATAGAGATGTAGTGTTGTCTCTTTGTTTAAATCTTCAACTTTAGGCTCTAGGCGTTTACCTCTTTTCCTAGGTCTTCCTCGTACTCTTTTGCGTTTAGCAGGTGGCAGTTTATAGAGTGCCAAATCTTTTCTTGCCATTGTGATGATAGAGAAGTCATACTTATACTTAGCCCTTAAAATAAGCCTCTGCCTTGCAAACCAACTATCGGTTATAATCTCTACTTCAACAGATACCCCTCTTTTATTCATTACCCGTCTAATCTCTCTTAAAATCATAATGGTTGTTGTAATGAGGTTCTTTTGGGGTTTTACCAAATAGACATAGAGTGGCAGTGTGATACTTTTGGTTCCAATATTCATAATCAATCCAAATGCTAACCCCCCCTATGTCAGCATAGTTGTCCAAAACTTATGATATAAATTTATCAAGGAATAGGACAATGAGATACGAAAAAGAATTTAAAGAAAAAGCAGTAAAGCTAGTGGTAGCATCCAAAGGTGCTAAGAGTATAAGAGAGATAGCAATAGAGTTAAATATTTCTAAAGATACACTCTATACATGGGTAAAAAAAGCTAAAGAGAGTACAAGTACAGATACAAAGTTACAGCTGAGTGATAAACTGCAGATGCTCCATGAGACATACAGTATGAGTGAAGAAGAAGTTAATGCTTACTGTAGAGTCAAAGGGATATTTAAACATCAACTCCAAGAGTGGGAGAGAGAGTTTTTAAACAAAAATACTAGAGATGATTCCTCCACCAAAGAAGCACTACAAAAGGAGAAGAGTCACTCACAAGCCCTTGCAAAAGAACTTAGAAGAAAAGAAAAAGCATTAGCAGAGACAGCAGCACTCTTAGTACTGCAAAAAAAGTTTCAAGCACTACTGGAGGACGAGGAGTTATGAGTAGCCCGGTAGTGCGAAAAGAGGTGCTTAAACTTGTGGATGAAGCTAAGAGTAATGGTGCTACATTAAGAAGAATTAGCCCTATCATAGGCTACTCTACAAGAACACTCAAACGATGGAGAAGTAGTGAAGTAGACAAACGAACACAACGAAATAATTTCAAACCTGCAAACAGGTTGAGTGATGATGAGAGAGAAGAACTTATACAAGTTGCTAACAACGAAGAGTACGCCCGAGCATAGCGACAAAGTGCCCTTGGGGTGCAAGAACCTCTCTCCTCATCAAATAGTTCCTAAACTTGCAGATAAAGGTATCTACCTTGCCAGTGAAGCAACATTCTATAGAGTACTTAAAGCCAATCAGCAGTTAAAACATAGACATAAAGCAAAGCCTGCTACTAGAGCTAAACCAACTCCACTAGTGGCAACAAGACCCAATGAAGTCTATAGTTGGGATATCACATATCTTCCCTCTACAGTAAAGGGAATATTCTTCTATCTCTACCTCTTTATGGATATCTATAGTCGTAAGATTGTAGGATGGCAGATATATACAACACAAAGCAGTTCTCTTGCCTCTGAGATAATGAAAGATATTGCAGTGCAAGAGAATATTAAAGAGGGGGAAGTAGCCTTGCACTCCGACAATGGTTCTCCTATGAAAGGAGCTACATTCTTGAGTACACTCCAGAAGTTAGGAATTGTGCCAACCTTTAGTAGACCAAGTGTCAGTGATGATAATCCATATTCGGAGTCACTCTTTAAAACACTCAAGTATAGTGCCATCTACCCTAGTAAACCATTTGAGAGTGTTACTGATGCAAGAGCCTGGACTGCAGGATTTGTGGAGTGGTATAACAATATGCATTGTCATAGTGCCATAGAGTTTGTTACACCTTCTCAGAGACATAGAGAAGAAGATATAGATATTTTACAAGCAAGGAAGAGAGTTTATGAGGAGGCTAAGAGTAAAAATCCTCTTAGATGGAGTGGTAGTACTCGCAGATGGATTTTTATCAAAAAAGTCTATCTCAATCCTAACAAAGAGAGGGTTAATGCTACAGAAGATATAATGGTGGCTGAATTACATTCGAGCTAGAAAAAGGTGGTACTACTTAGGTACTTAAATTGGACAACTAGCCTGACATCTGTCGTAACCACTTTTGACCAAACACATAGCCTGACATCTGTCGGAAGCGATGATATTCTTGATGTTTCTAACTTTAAAGAACACCACTTTGAGAATTTGGATTTAAACGATTCAACTGCCAATATACAAAGCAAGTTAAATACACTTTTGTCTGATTCAAGTATCCGTCCACACCTTGATAGTAATGACACTAGTCTGATTGATTCTAGCACAGCTTTAGATCATATCAATACACATGGTAAGGTTAATACTTATTCTCCAAATTTTAGATCCAAAGGGGAACCTAAAGACTCAGAAGAGTTGCATTATATTGTAAATGCATGGGCCCCTCAAGATCATGAGTTTCAAGCACACAATCAATATCGTGCAATGGCAACATACAATAAAAATATATATGTATTTTCTCTTAATAAACAGAGTCGACGACCATATATCAATAAAATAAATAGCATAGATAATACTATGCAAACATCCCTATTGGACAAAAATGAAGATGAGATATATAGCGTATTTGATGATTCACATCAAATATAAGGGGTCAGGTGATGCCGATGCATAATTAGCAGGCTCTCTTAAAATAAGCATTTTAGTTACACCTCTATTGATGATGTGGTAGTGAGCTACTATCTCTATATGGGGTTTACATAAAAAAGTAAAAATAAAAAAGGGGACAGGCTACTTTTACATAAAAATTACAAAGTAAGGAAAACAGAAATCAATCTAGCCTGCCCCCTTTAGCTCTATGGTAGCTAAAATGCTACTTTAGCATTATACGAAGTGATGCCGATGCATAATTAGCAGGCTCTCTAAAAATAGGCACTTTAGTTACACCTTTATTGATGATGTAGTAATGACCTACTATCTCTATATGGGGTTTACATGGCATGAATTCTCCTCTTCTGGCTTTAACCAATGAAAAGGGTAGAGAAGATTAGTATAGCATTAGCATCACCAGACCCCTGAACTTTCCCAGACCCCTGAACTTTCTATAATGCTTCATCTGTATTTTATCTCTTACCTGATCCAATAACTTTCTTTTTGGCTTCATAATGCCCTCATAAAATAGCATGACATAATGTATGGCTATTGCCAAAACTAACAAATAGCACAACATTTTGTTTAGCAATTGGTCTTAAATCCAATAGCACCACATCGATTATTATTATAATTCTAGCTCTTTATCTCACAAATCCTAAATAATATGGCATATTGTCATATTATTTAAAATAGCAGAATACTTTTTATGTTTTGCTATTTGTATATATTGTGCTGTTTTGGGTATAATGTTTACTATTAAATAGTTAGATGATAGTTGTCATTGTAAAATCAATTTTATCAAATACCAATTACTTTTTAGATAAAATCAATAAAATACAAAATAGAAAGATTAAATAGAAAGATTAAATATGAGAGCAGTAGAAACAGAAAAATCAATAAGACAAATTGTAAGAAGTGCAGTCGAGGCTTATGCAAATGGATTTGAAGCAAGACATAGAGGAGAAGTAAATAATCCAAATGGAACAATAAATATGAAAATTCATAATGTTTTTATTGCAGCACTTGGAGAAGAAATACAATATTATACTTCACTAGTTCGTTCTCTTGATAGTTCCATGGGAAATATGCTTGAAAAGATGGCTATAAATATTGCAAAACTATTTTATGAAGTTGAAAAAAGTGTTGAAGGAGAACTGTATCCAGAACAAACAGCTAAAATAGCTGAATTATTAGAAGGCTATAAAAATAGTAAAAATGATTTGAAGCCATTAGTCTCACACTATGAAGAAATTAAAAACCTTACTACAAATTCAAAAGTGATGATTAAAACACATGTTAGTGATTATTATTTATTTGACAAACAGACAAATATACACCATTTAATTGAACTAAAAATTGGTGGAGATTTAGATAATAAAAAAGCAAGAAGCGAAAAAGAAGCAATATTTGAACAATATGCAATTCTTTCAAATTCTTTAGGAAAAGATGCAAATATAAAATGTCATTTTGCAACTGCTTATAATAGATTTGGAGAAGATAAAGAATGGAAACAAACAAGAGTTTTACAATTTTTTGCGAAAGAAGAACTTTTAATTGGAAAAGATTTTTGGAACCTAGTTTGTTGTAGTGATAAGGGTTATGAAATTGTAATTGACGAATATAAAA
>JAYEHY010000057.1:0-15911 GCA_034659695.1 Campylobacterota bacterium
CATGACAAAGGGGACTTTATGGTTGATGATCATAAAGTTTTTGAGGTTGGTGGAGCATCAAAAAGCGATGAGCAGCTAGAGGGAAACTCCTTGGGATATGTGGCTGCTGATGATATTGAGATAGGCTTTGATAATAAGATACCACTTTGGTTATTTGGGTTTTTGTATTAGGGTTCTTTCAAAATTTGGAAGTGATGCTTTAGCTTCACCATATGACCCGACATATAGGGGATTAACATAAATATAAAGGTGCGTTGAAAACAACACCCTACAGGGTTTTTTAAATAGTAGAAGCTTTTTCTTTAGAGAGGTAGTGTAGGGTGCTGTTTCCTAACGCAGCAATAATAATGGATGAATGTTACCTAATCATCGTAAGTAACCATAAATTTACAAAATATAAAATAGCAGTAAATAGAGGCATTATGGCTATGAAGTATAATGAGTATTTGCTCTTTACTATCGTGATAAACCGATGTGTGCCTACCTCTTTTACGGTAAATATAAATAGTACCCAGCCTCCAATACTTCCTGCTAGGGCTAGTCCTGATGCTCCCATGGGGTGCATGAGGAGCAGGGATGCTGTGACTGAGGTGATGAGTGAATAGACGGCTATTTTGGCTGCTTTTAAGTGCCTATGTGAGGCGTAAAGAAAGAGTGAAAAGAGTTTGGCTAGACCAAAGGGGAGTAGTCCCACCATGTACATCTGTAGTACATTTACCGTCTCTAGTGTTTGCACCTCTGTAAACTTTCCTCTTTCAAAGAGTAGCCATACAATAGGTTCTGCGAGTAAGATACCACCTATCATGGCTGCACCTAACAAAAATGCAAGAAGCCAAAAAGCCTTATGTAAGTTAGCATAGGCTTTCTCCTCTTGCTTGTTTTTAATGGCTTTTGATACGGAAGGAAAGAGTACCGTTGCCGTGGCTATGGCAATAATAGCAAGAGGAAGTTGAAAAATACGGTTGGCATAAAAGAGGTAAGAGACTGAACCTGTCATGAGAAATGTAGCTAAAATGGTGTCGATAAATGCAGAGATTTGTGGTGTGGAGTTGCCTAGTATTCCTGGGAGAAAGAGAGATTGAAAATGCCTCTTCTCCTCTTTTACATCTTTGGTTTTTCTGTATCTCCATCCACCGATAAGAATTTTGTGTAAGTTAAACTGTTTAAGGGTAATGAGGTGGACTAGCACTTGTAAAACACCACCAATAATAACGGCAAAACTAAGAGCATAAGCTACAGTTTGAGGCTCCTCTTTCATGTAAATGTAAAGGGCTGCTATCATAGAGATGTTGAGTAGGGCTGTTGACATGGCGGTGGTAGCAAAGTGATTTTTATACTGTAGAAGTGTTGCTAAAAATGTAACAATGAAGATGAGATCTAAGTACCAAAAGTTTATGGCAGTCATAGGGGCGGTGTTGGCTATGGTTTGCTCATCCCATCCCCATGCTAAAAGTTTGGTAATCGGTTCAGGAAAAAAAGTAATGAGTAGTGAAATAGCCATAAGAAAGAGTAAAAATCTTAAAAATATCGCCGTGGCAAAAACCCCTTTATGACGTGAAGCGACAAAAGAGGGCATAAAAGCTTGCGTAAAAGCACCCTCAGCAAAAATACGGCGGAAAAGATTAGGGAGTTTAAATGCTACAAAGAACATATCTGACCATACCGAAGCCCCTAAAGCAGAAGCCATAAGAACATCACGCCCTAAACCTGTAACTCGTGAAAATAATATACCAAAGCTGTTGGTGAAAATAGATTTTAATCGCATAGTTTTCTTTTTTTTAATGTAAAAGTATTTTACCTTAGGATGACTGTAAAAACTCTTTTGTTTGGGAATTGATTGGTTTAGTATGATATATTTACAGATGAAGAGAAAGATGCCTTAATGAAAAATATGTTACACTATACGGATAATACCCGTATAAGGATTTAATATGATTAGTCAATTACAAGCTCTGCAAGAACAGGATTCATTTAATATAAGTAGTGTTAAAGATAGTCGTATTGAAGCTAAAATTAACGCTGGACTCAAACGCCTTTTGCAAACTGCAGCAACTATTCAAGGTGTTGATACATCTGCTTTTATGATTGCTTCTGCAACGGAAAAAGCTATAGATATTATAGGTAAAGCACAAAACACTGTTTTAACAGCAGAAGAATTTACTGAACTTCAACACTTTATTGAAAAACCACCTAAAGCAGGTAAAGGTCTTCATGAAATTAAAGGTTTATTAAAAGATGCTTGATAGCTGTAGAGTAGAACAGTTTGATACTTCCAAAATATATAATGGTTTAAAAAAACTAGAGTGTTCAGTTTCAGAATTTAATAGTTTTTGTAAAAATAATTTAAAGAAAAATGTTGCTAATAACTTTATTGATGCAAGTGTCTTGTTGGATACTGAATCTAATGAACTTGTTGTAGGTTTTTACACAATAGAAAATCATAGAATTAATAAACCATTAAATGAAAACCTTTCTGAAAAAGAGTTAAAAATATTCAAACATGCCCCATCAACAATAGCTGTAACACGTTTAACAATGCTAGGATTAAGAAAATCACATGAAGGAAATGGTTTAGGAAAACTACTGCTAATTAATGCTATTAAAAGGGTTTATAATGCAAGTAAATATATAAATACTATTGGTTTATATATAGATGCTGTTGAAGATAAAATAGAATTTTATAAGTATTATGATTTTGAAAAAATTGGTAGTTTAGTAGAGTATGGGAATATTAAAACCTGTCCTATGATATTGCATATTGAGACTATAAAAGATTTATTTAAATAAATCTTTTACCTCACAACGATTTCAAAAACCCCTCAACAACCTTCTCAAATTCTCTATACTCTTCTACACTATGCTTAGGTGCGTAGCGGAGTTTGTGGTAGAGTTGGTTTATGTTTTTTAGTGGATCTTTTGTTTGTGGTGTTTCTATACGTTTGAAGAATACTTGTATGGTTTCATCTTCTTCTCTTTGGTAGCCTTTTTTATGTAGTTTGTTTACTACTGACTTTAAAAGGCAGAGTAGTTTGTCTTCACACTTTTCTCTTCTTAAAAGGTTCCATGTGGCTATGCCAAGGAGTATGATAAGTGATAATATAGAGATAAATTTTATAAGAAAAGCCATATCTGTTTTAAGGTTTTCAAAAAGCTTCATCTGTCTTAAGTAGTCATATTCGAGTATCCATGTCTCTATTTGGTACTTAAAGTAAAGGAGGGTAAGGTTTAGTTGGCTTAGTGTAGAGTTTACTGCATTACTCTCTTCTTGGCTCTCAACATTTATATCAATATAACTTGCTAAAGCTGTGGACTCTATGCGATTCCAGTGACCATCTAGGTAGACCTCTACCCATGCATGGGCATCTTTCTCTCTCACTATAAGGTAGTTTTTAACACGTTTTTCTCCACTAGATTTATAACCAGTTACAATACGAGCAGGTATCTGTACCATTCGTACCATAGTGGTAAATGCAGCAGCAAAATGTACACAATAGCCATTTTTACTCTCAAAGAGAAAACTGTCAGTGCTGTTGTTTAAGTCAAGAGGTTTTGGTGCTAAAGTGTAGGTAAGAGCTTGAGTTTTAAAAAGTTTTTGTACGGCTTTAAGTCTTTGTGAAGGCTGAACAGATGATGCAAGTATCTGCTCTGCGTAGTGTTGGCTTTGAGGGTTTGCATCTTTATCATAAGAGAGAGAAGCATTTTTTATGTGTGTATTTAGTGGTTGTTCTATTTGACTACTTAGCATGGAGCTAGCGTTGTAACGTAAAACTTTTTTAATGTTTAGTAGAGTAGTTGTCTCAAGGTCTGCATTGATATGGCTATCTTTTGGTGCTAAATAGGGCATATCTAAAAGGTAAAGCCAGCGTTTGTTAGTAGGATAGAGTGTCACTTTATACTCTAATGGTGTTGCATCTTTTCCAAAAGATATTTGTGATCTGTCTGTGTTGATGAGTGCTAATGGTTTCCAATGGTTCTGTTGCTCTTTGTAGAGAACACTACCCCTAAAATAAAGGCTACTAGGTGGAGGCACTGCTCCTTTAAAACCAACCTCCATCACGATACGTTCTGAAGGTACAAGTAGTGCAGTGTTGTCAAGGTACATTTTACCATCATGCCCCATACGTTTAATAGACTCACCTTTAAACCCATAGGTTGCATGTTCAAAAGAGATACGAGGAAAGAAGATAAACAGCAGTATAACCCAAGGCAAAGAAGAGAAAAAGAGTAGGGCTGTGACACGTAATACTTTAGTGAAATTACTCTGCATCACTTGCCAAAGTATGAGTAAAATAAGTATGAAAATTTCAACAACTATGTAAAAAAGCATGGTGATGGAGTGAAAGAAAAAGAGACTCAAAGCCAGTAAAAAAAGTGGAGAGAGTTTTAAATAAATGTTAATGACACCTGTGAGTCTTTGCAGAACTATGGCTATGACAAGAAGGTAAATTAGTAACTCAATAAAGAGTTTAAGCCTAGAAATTCCTGCAAAGTTAAAGGAGCCATACAGAGAAAAAAACAGAGCTAACGCACCTCCTAAACCTACCAAAGCTAAGGTAAGCGTCGTAGGTTTTTTCTCTTTAAATATCAGTACGCTAGAGAGTAGTACAAAGAGTAACATAGGTAGTTTTAGACTAAACAGTAAAGGAATGATAACAACAATATAGGCAATATCTAAGAGCCTTAAAGCAGATGGTGTGTTGTTAGTAGAGAGCCAGTTTGTTAAGAATCTCATCTGTTGCCATCCTTTGTGAATTTAATGTCTCTTTTGGAAGAAATATTTTAAAATCTAATGCTTTTTGTTCGCACTCCAATGCCCACAGTGTAAGTTGAGAAAGGCGAGACTCATCATCTTTACCTGAAGTGTTAAAATCAAAATAGAGTGCATCTTGTGGTAACTCATAATCAAATATTTTAATAGCCGTCTCACCTTTAGCTACAGAGGGCCAATGCATTCTTGCAACATTATGTGTAGCTACATCTGCCCGTATGCCATCGAAGTCTTGTTCATCACCAAAAGTAGTTTTGCGTTTTGACAAATACTCTTGCAAGGAGATGCCCTTAGGTTGGGGGTAGACCACACGTTTTATGTCACAAGAGATAGGTAATATAAAACGTATAGTATAGAGAGGAAAAAGGCTCTGTAGTGTGCATTTTTCAATATGTAGTTCACCTCTTTTTGTAGGAAAAAAAGGTAGCTTTGCTAAATGGGTTTTTTGAGCAGGTATGCGTACAATGGAGGTTGATTGCTCTAAACAGTGAAGCACTAAAGCATAACTCTCAAATGTAGAGGGGTTGTGACATTGAAAATGGCAAAAACTCTCTTCATTAGCAAAGAGTCTGTCACAGCTTTTTTGTATGACTTGAATGTTTCCTATGTTTAAAATACCCAAGGGACTAGCACTCATGGCAAGACCAAAAACAAAAAATAGTGTAATGTAAACAAGGTTGAAGTTATGCATAAAGGCTTCTAAAAAGAAACCAAAAAGCATAAGCACTACAAGTAGACTGTACCAAGTAGCACGCTGTTTTAGTCGCTTACGTGTCTGGTTGAATGTTTGTAAAAAGTTCATCTCTGATACGTTCTGGGGTAGTCTTACCCTCTTTAAATTTTAAACGATGTGTACACACGCCTACGATAACCGCTTGTGTATCATCAGGAATGGCATAATCCCTGCCATGTAAAAATGCCCATGCACAAGTCATGTCTCTTAAAGCCAATGCCCCACGTGTAGAGAGTCCATGGTAAAAGAGTCCACTCTCACGCGTAAAGCCAATGATCTCTTGTAGGTAATCAAGCAGAGCATCTGAGAGATGTACTTTAGTGACACGCTCTTGCATAGCTTGAATACTCTCTAAATCTAATAGAGCTTTTGTCTTCTCTTCTTCTACTGAAGTTTTGTTTGCCAAAATGGCTCTTTCAGAAGTTTTGTCAGGGTAACCAATGCCAAATGAACAGATAAAACGGTCAAGTTGAGAGTGGGGCAGGGTAAATGTACCCACCTCCTCATAAGGGTTCTGCGTACCCATTACAAAAAAAGGTTCATCTAAAGTGTAAGCTTTCCCATCTATCGTCACTTGATACTCTTCCATAGCTTCAAGAAGTGCAGACTGAGTCTTAGGCATGGAACGGTTGATCTCATCAGCAAGTAAAAAAGGTGTAAAGATAGGTCCTTTTTTAAATACAAAACGACTCTGAGACTGGTCAAAATAGTTGACACCTAAGATGTCTGAGGGTAGAAGGTCACTGGTAAATTGAATACGACCAAGCTGAAGACCTAGCACATGAGAGAGTTGCTTTGCCAAAGTAGTCTTTCCTACCCCGGGAATATCTTCAAGCAGTACATGCCCCCTAGCAAAAAAAGCAGCCAAAGTCATACTAATAGCATGACGCTTCCCTAAAAGCTTACGCTCTACCGCATTAACAATAGATTCAAATTGTGTCTCTAATTTATAGTTATTCATAAGGTATTTTAGCATACTTTATAGTGCTTAATAATGTTTTTTACAATATTAGTTAAAAAGATGAGGATAATTAGATAAAATTTAAGAATATATTTATAGAAGTATAAAGATAGCTTGGAAAAGACTTTAAATATTACATTTTGTAATATTTATTAGTCTACATGGAGATTATCCCTACTATACAAAGGTATATACCTTATATTGGGGTAAATAGAGCCTTGAGGGGTTGAGGGATCAAGTACCTTTTAAGAATGCCCATTTAAAAGCGTCAAAGAGTGATGAAAACCTTATGATATTTAAATATATTAGAGATTATAGCTAAAAAATTTATAATTTATTTTATCGATTCTAAGTATGATTAAATTGTAGCATTGTTATAATCCATCGTTTAAATACAACAAATAAAAGGAAGAATAGTGAAAAAAGTAATATTAATTTCAGCAATAGTAGCAACAGGTCTTTGTGCAGATATGATGACAGATGTAGCAAAAGATGCAGCAGTGTCTCAAGCTAAAACAGAAGTAAGAGCAACAGCAGTAAAGCATGTTGCAGGTGATGATGAGGTAAAAAAAGAGTTAGTAAACAAAGGTGCAGATACTGTTCTTGGTAAAGAAGATCCAGTAGATAAACTTAAAACAGATGCAGTTTCAACTGTTGTAGGTTCTAAAACAACAACTCCTGATGCAACTTCTGTGGCTACAGATATGGCAAAAAAAGCAGTACAGTAAAAAAAGCAGTACAGTAATTATATGAACTTCTATGCACTTACAAATATAAATTTGTAAGTGCACTCTCTAATAAAATTACAACTTTTTCAAATATGCAGATATGATGAAAATCATCGTTCCGTTTACACGACCTTGAATATGTAATGGGTCACCTTGCACCATACGAATATTTTTTATAGTCGTTCCTTGTTTTGCAGTAAAACCAGCACCCTTAACAGGTAAATCTTTAATAATACTTACCGCATCACCCTCAACTAAAATAGTACCATTTGCATCGCGTGTTGGCTCTTGCTTCTCTTCATTTAGCCCTTCATTTGCCCATGATCTTACGTCATCTTCAAGGTACATCATCTCAAGTTGGTCTTGAGCAGCAAGTTTAGTTAGTAGTCTAAATACTACAACTTGAACCGCAGGCTCTGTACTCCACATGCTATCATGCAGGCAGTTCCAGTGTTTTTCATTTGATGATGGCTCATCTATGCTTTTAGCACAAAGCTCACAAATAATAATAGCCTCATCTTTAGGTGCTACCTCATAAGCAGTTAACCCATCATCTGAACCACACAGTTCACATCTGTTCTCAGATCTTTTTAATAACGCCTTATCTATGCTCATTTTTTCCTCTTTCATGTCTAATAGTAGTGCGTATTTTACTCTATTAGTTTTAATCTTGCCAATAGACCAGCTGTCGTGGTGTATCCTACTTCTGTAAATTGTAATTCACCTTTACCATCGTAGATAAAGGTGGTAGGAAAGGCTTCTACTTTAAACTTTTTTGACCAACTACCGTCACTGTCATTCAATACGTTAAAATCTAAGCTTTTATCTCTCATATATGCTTCTAATTTACTGTCATCTCCTGACTGTACTGCTATGGTAAGTACAGTGTATTGCTCCGATACACTCTGTATATTTGCAGCTTCAAGTTTACAAGTAGGACACCAAGTAGCCCAAAAATGAATGACTATGGGTTTACCTTTTTCCTCTGCTGTAGAAAAATAAGTGTTACTTAAGAGAGTGACTGCCATTTTAGGTAATTTATTGCTCTCTAAAGAGGGCTTACGTAGGTAACTTAAAAGGTTACTCACCACAAATAGTATAAGCAAACCAATAGCTAACTCTTTGAGTATTTTCTTGAAATTTAGGTTTTTAAAATATAGCATTAAATATCCATATCATCCCAAAATTCATTAAAGTCAAGATTTGTCATGGCATTTTCATCATTAATGTTTTTTTCCATTAGCTTGTTTTGCTCACTATCAAAATACTGCTCCAATGCCTCTTCAAGCATAAGATTAATATCTTTGTTAAGCATTTGAGAGAAGAGTTGCAAGTTTTCCACGGTTGATTGTTTAAATTCTATTTTTATATTTTGTTCCATGAATGAATTGTAGCAAAGTTTTGATACACTTGTCTAAAATAATAGAGGAAACCTTATGGAACTTACTGACAAAAACTATGAAGGCATGATAAAAAACAATGAAAGTCCTGTTTTTATAGACTTTTATTCTCCAAGCTGTGGTCCATGTCAAATGCTTACACAACTTATAGATGAGAGACTTGAAAAGTATGGAGAAGAGAATGGTGTAAAAGTAGTAAAGTGTGATGTATCAAGAAACCCAAAGCTAGCGGAAGCTTTTAAAGTACGCTCTGTACCTTTCACCATAGCTGTCATGCCAAATGAAAAATTAAAATATCCAGAACTTGGATTAAAAAATGAGACATACTACTTTGAACTTATAGACAAACTAGCAGGAAAGGGGTCATTTTTTTCTAGGTTGTTTACATAAAAGTATTTTGACACATTTTTAACACAAATTTTTGTTATCATATAGGTAATATATCTATTTAAAGGGCATTTTATGTTTAAAGTATTACTTTTCTTCTTTTTCACTTTGCTTGGTTTCTCTGAAACTTTGACAGTAACCCATAAAACTATAGAGACCGATAATAGTATCGTTTTGAAGTCTAAAGATGTAGTTTTTGATACACGTACGCTCTATACACATAAGCAACTTGTTTCGTGTATGCCTCGTGTGGATGCTATATATAAAGTGCTCTCTTCTAAAAAACTTGAAATTATGCCTCGTGTACCTTTAGCGAGTGGTACGCGTTATAGTTGTCATCTTGATAGACAATTCATCAACACGGGTTCTGCTAAGATGAATGATTTTTCATTTAGTACAGTAGGGTTTGGCTTGGTGGATTATCACTATTTTAAAAATGAGAAACTGCTTAGAATGGAGTTTAATGATGAAGTAAATTTGAAAAGTTTTAAACAAAATGTTAAACTTTACAAACGTAATAACCTTGCAACAACAGAGCTTCAATATAGTATAAGTACACAAGATGCAAGAGTCATACTTTTAAGAGTAAAAGAAGCAGTAGAGGGTGATTTAGAACTTAAAATACTCTCTGATTTTAAAAGTAATTTAGGTAAAAAGCTTGGTAAAGAGGTAGTGAAACTGTTAGGGCATACGCCTAAAGTAGAAGTAGTACTGAATGCTAAAACAAAAGCTATGAGTTTTGTAGATGCTCCTCGTATGTTAGCAAAAGATAATGGTGACTTTATAATACGGATTTTCTTTGATGATACTTTTTATAACAATCCACTAAAGGAGTTTATTACTATAGATGGATTGGAGTATTTTACCTTAAAAAAAGATATTTACATGGAGAGAGCAGAGCGTAAAGAGTATAACATTACAGACAGTTACTATTATGTAGATGTAATGAGTAAAGATTTTAAGCCTAATACTGAGTACAAAATGACACTGCATAAAGGATTGGCACACTATCAAGAGTTAAAAGAAGATAAAATCTTTACCTTTAAAACAGGAGATAGAAAGAAAAATATTTCATTTAACGATACTGAACCTTATGTGTCAAACCTTGGAGAGATAGGTTTTTCAAGTACAAATATAGGTAAGGCTACGGTTATCGTTGAGAAAATTACGCATGAGAATTATCGTTATTTCATTAACTATAATGAAGGTGTATTAAAAGATGCAGGGAAGTTTACGGCTGAAGTTTTCTCTAAGGACATCACTTTAGATAACCCCATAAATAAAAAACAGCAACAGAAAATTTTACTTAAAAGCTTAGCAGAGAATACGAAGTACGGAGTCTATAAAGTAACTATTGCGTATGAAGATAAAGATGATAAGGGTGAAGTGCTAAATAAATCTGCCTCTAAAGTTATTTTTGTGAGTGACATTGGGATGTCTGTAAATCTCTCTAGTGACCAGGCTTTTGTTTCACTCCTAAAGTTAAGTGATGGTGAACCCATAGCTCAGGCAAAAGTAGAATTGTACTCTATCAATAATACGCTTATCGCTTCTGCTACTTCTAGTGAAGATGGGGTAGCTATTATAGATAAAACAGCACTTATGGGGCAAGAGCCTAAAGCCATCATCGTCTCTACACAAGATGATAAAAGCTTTTTATTATTAAAAAAACCAGTGAATGATGTAAGCTATAAAGCACTTAAAAAGCAAAAAGAACGCTACAGAGCTTTTGTCTATTTTCAAAGTAACATTATACGCCCATCAGGGATGATACATACACTTATTACGGTAAAAGACAGAGACTTTATCTCTGCTAGTAAAATACCTGTTAAAGTGATACTCTCAAAATTAAATGAAGAGACACTACATGAAAAGGTATATACTACCGATGCATTTGGTCTAATAGACTTCTCTTACCAGATGCAAAGCCACGATAAAACGGGTGCTTATTTACTTAAAATAATACTTGGTGACAAGGTCATTGGTAAGAAGATAATAGATGTAGAAGCATTTATGCCTCCAAAAATAGAAAATAAAATCAAGACTGATAAAACAGACTATATGAGTGATGAGTTTGTACAGGCAAATATATCTTCTGAGTACCTATTTGGTGCACCTTCGAGTTTTCTTAGAGGTAAGGTGAGTTATACGGCTACAGCTTTTGACTATACGAATCTATCTTATAAAGACTACAGTTTTACAAATAAAAATTTAGATAATAACAATGAACTACTTTATATCAATGTTGTGCAAGATATTTCATTAAATTCTGAAGGAAAAGCTTCTCTACTTTTACCTTGTAAGACACAGCAAAAAGTGCCTTCTGTCTTAAAAGCAATGATAGGGGCAACTATCATGGATGATACGCAACCAGTCTCTACGTACAAAGAAATAGTTATTTATCCATATAAGACGCTTGTGGGGGTTAAACTAGAGCATTCTAATATAGTTTCAGGTGAAAACTTAGTAGCAAAAACTGTACTGCTTGACCCTATGAATAATGAACTAATTCAAAGAGACTTAACCGTGATAGTGAAAAAAATAGACTGGCACTACAGCTACAGTAATGGACACTATAATTGGGAGAAACAGACAAGTGTTGTAGATACATTTACCGTACCTTCAAATGAGAAGTTTAGTAGAGAGATGGCAGAGAATGGTGACTTCCTCATAGAGGTACATGATAGACTTGAAAAGCACAGTGCTAGTATGGGTCTTGAAGTGTCAGGGTGGGGCTATACGAACATTTCTCCTAAGGATAATCTTAAAAAAGTGGAGATACGTTTTGAAGAGAGGCTCTACAAAAAAGGTGAGAGTATTAAGGTCTCTTTGAAGTCACCTATACTAGAGGGAAGAGTACTTCTCACACTAGAAGGAGAGAGAGTACTTTGGCACAAAAGTATAAAGATAGACAAAGGGGTAGCAGAGGTTGAGGTACCGTTAGCGTATGAGTTAAAGCGTGGGGTTTACCTACATGCTACAGCTACAAGAAAAACAGATACGAAGGCGACTATTATTCCATTTAGAGCGATGGGGTATGCTTTTGTTAAGCCTAACAGAAACAGACAGCAAATAGTTGTAGATATGGAATTTAAGAAGGTGAGTCCATCAAAAAGTATAGTTCCGCTTAGTATAAAAACAGACAGAGATACAGCGTTGCTTGTCTCTGTAGTTGACAGTGGTATTTTGGGTATTACCGAGCAGAAGCCACCAAGAATCTTTGACTACTTTAACCAAAAACCAGATAAAAAACTTCTCTATTTTGACCTTTATGATGAGGTAATGCAGTACTTAACAGAGGGAAATATTGTAGCTTTTGGTGCAGGAGATATGGAGTCTTTACAAAAAAGAAAAAAACATTTAGCACCTGAAAATATTGATAGAGTCAAACCATTTATGCTATGGTCAAATATTATTCATACTAAAAATAAGGAAGCGATTGTTGAATTGGACATTCCTGAGTTTAATGGAAAAGCAACCATAGTAGTTATGGCTCTAAATCAAAATTCTATAGGGGTACGGGGTGAAGATATTGTGATTAAAGATGATATTATGATTAAACCCTCTTATCCTAGATTTCTTCTTAAAGGTGACAGTGTAGAAGTGCCTGTAAGGGTTTTTAATACGACTAATAAGGAGCAAACAGTAACTTTACAGAGTGATATCTCTGTTCACTTTAGTTTAGTATTAAGCCGTGAACCTGTAGTGGTAGCTGCAAATAGTTCTACTGTAGTAAAAGCTAAATTAAAAGCACTCAATGAGGGGCAAGGAAGCATAGAACTTAGTACAACACTTAAAGGTAAAACATTTGCTAAGAGTGTTGAGTTAGCTGTTCTGAGTCCTTATGCATTGCAGACACAAACATTTCAAGATGCAACAAGCTCTAAAAAGCGTATCGATATACCTAAAAAGTTTCGTAACTCAAAGGTACTTGTGAGTCTCTCAGACAATCTGTTAGGGCAGTTACGAGGTGATTTAAAATATTTGATTAGTTACCCTTATGGATGTGCTGAACAAACCAGTTCTAAAATTGCAGCGATGTTCTACAGTAAGCCATTTATGAAAGATGATGCATTGGTAGGTGATGCAGATAATTTTATAAGACAAGGAGTAAAAAAACTTTCACGTTTACAAAACTGGCATGGTGAGTTTTCTTACTGGGAAGAGGGTGGCTATGTAGAACAGTATGCATCTATTTATGCGAGTCAAATACTTTTAGAACTTGATCAAGCTGGGTACAGCCTAGATAGTGATATAAAAAGAAATATACTAAAAGCACTTAAAAATATAGTAAATGGTAAAAAACTATCTGTCAAATATGGTACAAATAATAGACTCTATGCTGCATATATACTTTCTGTTTATGGTAAGTTAGACCTGAGTACAGCAAATATGCTTTATGATAAAAAACTGCATGAAAAGTACTATTTCTCATGGTTCTATATGGCTACGATATTTAAGAATTTACATCAAGATGATTTAGCAGATAAAATCTATGCTGGTGTGTCACAGATAAGATTAAGTCACATAAAGAAATTAAATTATCGTAGTATGGATATTGATCATTTTACTTCAAAAAGTAGAGATATGTTTCTCTTCTTTTATTTGAATTCAAAGTATTTTGAAAAGAACAGAGAAGATTTTAATTTGGCTAAAAAACAACTCTCAAAACTCTACTCTACTCATGAAAAAGCTATGGCATTTAAAGCGATGAGCTCTTACATTGGAAATAGAGTACATGACAAAATGAAAGTAGCCTTAAAGCTTAATGGAGAGATAACAGAGTATGAAAACTCTGTAGCATTTATAAGAGACCTTAGTGAAAATAAAATTGATATAGAGCCTCTTTCAGGGGTAGTAAATTACAGTATTGAACTCTATAAACCTCTCCCTAGGGAGCTTAAAAATGAGCTTTCAAGCTCTAAAGACTTAAGTATAAAAAGAGAGTTCATTGATGTAGATGGAAAAGAAATAGAGTTGAATAATTTGGAACAAGGTAGTAAAATTTATAGTAAAGTAACTGTAGCTAACTACCCTAAGATGAAAAACGTCGTTCTCTCTCAACGTATTCCTGCATGTATGGACATTGTAAACAGTAGAATTTCAAAATCTTCAAATACTCCCTTTAAAGATCAAAATCTTCTACTTGATTATAAAGACATTAGAGATGACAGAGTCTTACACTTTATTCATTTAGACGAAGAGAAAGTATCTGAAATTGTAGCAGGGTCAAAGAAGAAAAAAACTAGACTGGTTCAAAGTAAAACAGTTATCTATACCCCACTTATTGTCACAACTATAGGAGAGTGTAAACTACCAGCCATCACCATAGAAAAAATGTATGACAGCAGAGTGAATGACTATGCAAAACAAGTAAAGAGTGTTGTTGTGAAATCAAAAGAAGAAATCGTAAAAAATCAAAATCTAAAACCTAAAAATTCTCTACAAACAGAGGTTAAAGATATGGTGAGAAAGTACTACAGACTTGAAGCGATGAGTAGTAATGAAAATGTATTTTTGCCTTATTTTAAGTACCCTGTAAAAAAGTATTTTAATAAAGTTAATGCTACAAAAGCATATATTTTAGAAGACAAAAAACATTACAATCATGACTGGATTGAAAAAGAGTACGATATTTACAGTATAGATGTCATAGCTTCAAATGAGCAGATGCAAACATATAGTGTAAAGATAATATTTCACTATAAATTAACCAACAAAAAAGGTAAAAGCATGAAAGGGATAAGTAAACATTTATTAAGTGTTAAAAACAGCAATGGAAAACTGTATATTGAAAAGATAGAACTGTTTAAGTAAGTTTATATCGTTGAGAATTTCACTACCGTAGAGTTGCTAAGTGTAGATTCTCTACCCTACACACTTATGGGTTTTGGTAGAATCCTAGTCTTTGAGAAGTTCATTTTTTGTCAGCACAATCATAAAATGGATGGGTGCTAGTAAGTTTAGTTTTCCCTCGTTTGTATAATACAAACGAGGAAATAGTGGGGAAATAATTTAGGGGGTGTTGTTAAATTTCTCTATTTTATAGCATTAGCATCACCTCTATCTTTTGTTACTCAAAAATCTCACTTACAATGATAAAGCTATCTAAGCATACAATAGGCATCTCATCATCTTCACCATAGGCTTTGTCATAGTAGTATATGCCATCTTTGAGTATAAACTTATCTACAACCTTATACTCTACATTGACTAAAAAATACTCCTCTATGCCACTTCTCTCATAAAGCTCTTTTTTGATTGTTTTGTCTTTGTGTGCAGTAGATGGAGATAAGACTTCAAATAGAGCACAAGGAAGAGTCTCATCACTACAAAAAAGCATCACATCAGGCTGAACAACTGATACACCATCACCATCTGTTAGTTTCAAATCAAAAGGAGCAATCCTAGGGAGACATCTCTCTTTGATTTTTGAGATATTTTTAAGGCTAAAAAAGATATTACCTACAGCATCCTGATGCGATGCACTTGCCCCTGCCATCATATATATATCGCCAAATATAAGCTCTACTCTCTCTTTGGTATCTCTATCTATATCCAAATAATCTTCATAACTATAGTTAATCAACTCTAATGCTTCATCCATACTTAACTCCTTTTGAAGAGGCTATTATAGCATAATCATAATGGCAAGAGACTCTACGACCCTGCCATTCAATCTCCACTCGTTCCACTCCCATTAATTGCCATCTCTATTATTTGTTCTCTTACTCCTAGCTCACATGCTTTATATCTATAACTCAATACAAATGTCTTTTTTTCGCACTCTTCATGTTTGCATCTATATCTTTGTACTCTATTTTCATTGAATCCTGACTTTTCTATCTCATCGCTTCCACATCTTGGGCATTTTACTTTTTCATAACATTTCATGAGTGTATTATAGCAGGTTTACAGTTTTGTGACATTACCC
>JAYEHY010000058.1:0-15811 GCA_034659695.1 Campylobacterota bacterium
TTTCAATAATTAAATTTTGAAAATTATGTACTTCATATTTTTTCATATCTATCTCCATTTATAATTTCATTTCTTCTTTATAATATAAATTGTATAATACCGAATTATACATAAGAAAGGTAGTTTTTGTCTCATATTTTAACCTCAATTTTCTTTCCACTATTACAAAAAATTATACCATCACTTACAATAAACAAAGACTTAAAAAAACTTAAAGACCTAAATTGGCAATCAACAGGTGATGATTCTCAATTTATTCTTAAGTCACCATTTTTAAAAGTTCTTTCTGGTTGGGTAAGTGTAAGAGTAAAAATAGACTCTAAAGATTATATAACTCCTAAAATTTATTTTGATTTTGGTGAAGGGTATTCAGAGTTAAGAGCTATTACTCTAAACCAAATTGATGAATCAACATATCAAGCTGATATAATGCTTCCACAAATTCCAAATAATATACGTTTTGATCCAACTGATAATCTTAGTACTTTTAAAATATTATCTTTTACTATAAAAGCACATAGTGAGACATTACATTTCTTTCATCAATTTATCTCAATAATAAAGCATGACAATAAGAATGATATAGATACTCTAAGAATTATAAAAAAATCATATGCAAGATACAAGAAAAATGGTCTCAATGGTATGATGGAGAAACTAGATAAAGAGTATATACGTATTCATCCATTTAGACAACAAAAATCCTCATCTGAACACACAAGCTATTTAAATTGGATTAAAGAAAATGAAGATAACAGTAATGATTTATTTAATAAAGATCTTTTTAACTATACACCTCTAATATCTATAATAATGCCTACATATAATACTCCTATGCAATACTTAAAAAAAGCAATTGATTCAGTTATTGACCAATCTTATCCATATTGGGAAATATGTATAGCTGATGATGCGTCTTCTAATATGGAAACTATTAATACATTAAAAGAATACATAAATGAGTATGATAATATAAATGTACATTTTAGAGAAGTAAATGGTAACATATCATTAGCAAGTAATAGTGCATTAGATTTAGCAAAAGGAGAGTATATAGCTTTTTTAGATCATGACGATATGCTTGCACCTAATGCTCTATTTGAAATTATTAAAGTTATCAATGCAAAAAAAGATGTAAAATTTATCTACTCAGATGAAGACAAAATTGATGAAAAAGGAAGAAGGTTCTCTCCACATTTTAAATCTAGTTGGAATCCAGATATGTTTTTATCTCAAAATTATATTTCACATTTAAGTGTAGTTAAAAAATGTACATTAGATAAGGTAGGCTATTTTAGAGTAGGCTATGAAGGCTCACAGGATTATGATCTATTTTTACGTATAACAAAAAATCTTAATTCAAATGAAATATTTCATATAGAAAAGATACTTTATCATTGGAGAGCCATAGAAGGTTCAACAGCTCTTTCTTCAAAAGAAAAATCTTATACAACTGATGCAGGTATAAAAGCCCTAAAAAATTATTTTTCAGATAATAAAAAATCTGTTAAAATTGAAAAAGGATTACTAGATAATACTTATAAAGTTAGTTATTTATTAAGTCACGAGCCATTAGTAAGTTTAATCATCCCTACTCGGGATGAGCATGATATTTTATCTTTATGTATCCAAAGTATTCTTGAAAAAACTATGTATAAGAATTATGAAATACTCATCGTAGATAACCAAACAACTTGTAGTAAAACATTAAAATACTTTGATGAACTTACACATGCATATAAAAATATTAAAATATTAAAATATAATAAAGAGTTTAATTACTCAGCTATCAATAATTATGCAGTAGAAGAAGCAAATGGTGAAATTATAGGTCTTATAAATAATGATGTTGAAGTAATATCAAATAATTGGTTAACAGAAATGGTTCAACATGCATTAAGACCATGCATAGGTGCAGTAGGTGCAAAACTTTATTACGACAACAATACTATTCAGCATGCTGGAGTTATTTTAGGCATAGGTGGAGTTGCAGGACACTCTCATAAGTACTTTATAAGAGACTCGAATGGTTACTTCTCTAGACTAAAGATAGTTCAAAACTACTCAGCTGTAACAGGTGCTTGCTTAGTTGTGGAGAAAAAGTTATATGAAGAGGTTAATGGCTTAGATGAAAACAACTTAAAAGTAGCATTTAACGATGTTGACTTTTGTCTAAAACTACTTGACAAAGGTTACAAAAATCTATGGACACCTTATGTGGAACTTTATCACCATGAGTCCATCAGCCGTGGAGCCGAAGATAACCCTAAAAAAATAAAACGTTTCAATAAGGAAGTAACATACATGAAAAATAGATGGTTAAAGTATATAAAAGCAGATAATCTGTATAATCACAATCTAACAAATAAACATGAAAACTTTGGATTAAATTTAAATGAATAAACATATACTTTTTGTACATATACCTAAAACTGCAGGTACTAGCTTTAGATTGGCAGCTAAGAAGGAGTTTAGTAAAGAGAATACTTTTTATGACTATAGCCCTTCCTCAACAGAAACATCAAGATATATATTAGACTATGTGTATGAAAAACAGGATATGTACAAACTAAGTCAAAAGTTTAAGCAGCATAATAAACTATTTTTGTCTGGTCATTTTCATGCTGGTAAATATATGCCTCTTTTTGAAACATTAAACGTTGTAACGTTTGTTAGAAATCCAGTAGATCAAGTTTTGTCACACTATAAACACTATGTAAAAAATAATAACTATAAAAAAGATATAATAACCTTTATAAAAGAGAATCGTTTTAAAAATATTCAAAGCAAAATGTTAGGAGGAAGAGCATTGGAGCTGTATGGTTTTATTGGTTTAACAGAAGAATATAATAAATCAATAGAACTCATAAATAGTTATTACGGCTTAAATCTAGAAGTTTTAACACTAAATACTGCTGTAGAAAATAAAAAATTAGATGAATTGTTTACCATAGAAACAATAGATCTAATAAAAAAAGAAAACAAAAAAGACATTGAGTTATATGAAAAAGCTAAACAAATATTTAATAAA
The DNA here is from genome assembly GCA_034659695.1 of Campylobacterota bacterium. Lineage (GTDB taxonomy): Bacteria > Campylobacterota > Campylobacteria > Campylobacterales > Sulfurovaceae > Sulfurovum. Next base: position 3,032 of record JAYEHY010000058.1, read on the forward strand.
AAATATAAATGTTTTACAAACAAACAACCTTATACATATGGACTTATTCAAGAATTGACAAATGAAAATATTCGTGGAATAGCATTTCAAAAAGAGAGTAAAAAACCAATTGAAATAGAAATATATAATGAAGATAAACTACTGACTTCGATTTCTTGCACAAAGTATAGACAAGGAATCGCAAGTTATAGTTTAACAAGAAAAGGCTTTGTAGGTTTTGATTATAAATTTGATGAGCCAATAATAGAAGCAGGCAATATTAAAGTTATAGTAAAAAATACTAAACAGGAGATAATTTAAATGATGAAAAAATTTCGAAAAAAAATATTTTCTAAAACTCGTAAAGTTACTGGTTTTGATGCTCAATGGTATTTAGAAGAGTATGCTGATGTAAAAGAAAACGGTATTGATCCACTAGAACATTATATTTTATATGGAAAAAATGAAGGTAGATCAATTAAGCCTGTCGGCAAAGATGTATCTAATGTTAAACGAAATGATCTTGATTATGAATTTTATATATATTATTATAAAGATTTAGCAACTTTAGAAAAAGAAGAAGCAAAAAAGCATTGGTTACTTTTTGGCAAAAATGAAGGACGGTTTCCCAATCTAACTGCTTTATGTCAGAGTATTAATTTTCCTTTAAAAGATTTACACTCTCTTAACCTTAAAAAACTCCTTGAACTTAACCCATCACTAAACAATGTAAATCAAAATGTAATACTATTAAAACTCTTGCAGTTAGATGAGTTACATTTAATAAAAATCAGTGAAGATGTGAAGCAAGATGCTAAATTTTATTTAAATATAGCTAAATATTATTTGATAGATAGCTCTCATGAAAAACATAAAATAGTTAACCTTTTATTGTATTCAAATTTCTTATTTCCATTAAGTGAAGCACTAGAACTGCTGGGAAATTATTATATAGAAACAAACCCTCAGAGAGCTATGTCTTACTATAAAAATGCAATAAATATAAATCAAGGAACAGCTTCTATTTATTGTTTTCGTAATTTGAATAAACTACTGATGAATAATAAATACTATGAAGAAGGTATTAAATATTTAACAATTGGACTAAAAACTTTTCCAAATAACCAAACAAGTCTAATGAAAAACATAGATGATATCGTTTTAAATAAATGGGACTTTAAACAAGATTTTTTTCATGAGATGTCAGCATATAAAAATAGAACAGAATATATAAATTATGCTGATAAAACAATGGGAATAATCTCATCTACTTATAAAAATATCTTTCAAGATACAAAAAATGACAATAATAAAACTAATAGATTAAACAGTAAAAATGTATTAATTATCGGAGATAAACATGTTCCACAGTGCATTCGATATAGAATAGATCAAAAAGTAGAACAGCTTGAATATGCTGAGTATAAAGTCAAAGTAGTTGATTGGACAAAGTTAAATGAATATTATGAAGAGATATTTTTTCATGATATTATTATTTATTATCGTACTCCATCAGTCCCAATTATTATAAAAAGCATTGAACATGCTAAATCACTTGGGAAAATTACATTTTATGAAATTGATGATTTATTATTTGATGAATTGTATCCGCCAGAGTATGAATCATATGGTGGTAATATAACTATAGAAGAGTACAATGGTTTAGCATACGGCATGCCACTTTTTAGAAACACTGCGAAACTATGTGAATTTGCGATAACTTCAACTAAACCTCTTTTAAACCATTTACAACCTTTAGTCCAGAGTAAAAAAGGTTATTTACACAGAAATGGCTTAGATTCTAAGAATTCATTTTCAAACAAAAAAAATGATAAATTTATAGATATTTTTTATGGTAGTGGTACTTTAGCACATAATTCTGATTTCATAGATTTAGTTTTAGATGCTATATCAGATATAATGGATAAAAATTCTAATGTAAGACTTATAATTATGGGGCACTTAACACTTCCTAGTAGTTTTTTACTAAAACACAAAGAAAGAGTAAAATTAGTTGATAAAACTACATCTGTAGAATATTATTATAGTATTTTAAGAAGTATTGATATAAATCTAGCAGTATTACACAATGATACAATTAATAATGCAAAAAGTGAACTTAAATGGTTTGAAGCAGCTTGTTTTAAAATACCATCAATTGTGAGTGCGACACAAAACTATATAGATGTTATAGAAGATGGTAAAGATGCACTTATTGCTACTTCTAAAGATGATTGGTTTAAGGCGCTAAATACTCTTATAAGCAATAAAGAGTTAAGGGATAGTATAGGTAATACAGCATACAATCGCATAATTTCTGAGTATAGTATAGAGGCACTTTCAAAAAATATTGACAATATAATCAAAGATACAATCAAACTAAAGGAAAACCATGAGTAAAAAAAAGATAGCCTTAGTTAATGTTTTTTTTCATCCTCAATCAATAGGTGGAGCTACTAGAGTTTTGGAAGACAATTTTAATGTTTTAGTAGATAAGTATGGTGAAGATTTTGAGCTTGTTGTATTTACTTCAGATGTAGAGATGCAGGATAAACCACATACTTTAGATAGCTACATGTACAAAGGTATTAGAGTTTACAGAAGTAGCATAATTTTTAGAGAAAAAATGGACTGGCATCCAAAAGATGAAGAGATGAAAATACTTTTTGAAAAGTTTTTAAATTTTGAAAAACCTGACTATGTTCATTACCATTGTGTGCAAAGACTAAGTGCAAGTGTAGTAGAAGCAAGTTTAGAAAAAAAAGTCCCATACTTTATAACACTTCACGATGCGTGGTGGATTTCAGACTTTCAGTTTTTAGTAGATCCAAATGGCAAGGTTTATCCTAATGGGCACATAGACCCATTTGAAGATGTAGTACTGCCAAATAATGTAACACTCGATGAATCTATTAAAAGAAAAATATATCTCAAAAAACTACTAAGGGGTGCAAAAAAAATCTTTAGTGTTTCACAAAGTTTTAAAGAGCTTTATGAGAAAAATGACATTCAAAATATAGTAGTCACACAAAATGGAATATCCAATAGTGTAGAGTGGAAAGAAAAAGACACATCTTACTCAGAAAAAGTTGTTTGTGGTCATATAGGGGGAATGTCAGAACATAAAGGTTATGACATACTAAAAACAGCAGTTTTAAATACACAAGCAAAAAACTTAGAGTTTTTAGTAATAGATCACTCAAAAGATGATGGCTATACCTCTAAAGAGATGTGGGGAGATGTACCGGTTACATTTAAGGGAAGAGTAAAGCAAGATGGAGTAGTTGAACTTTACAGACAGATAGATGTTCTTTTTGCACCATCTATCTGGCCAGAGAGTTTTGGGCTAGTGACAAGAGAAGCTGTTCGTTGTGGATGCTGGGTAGCTACTAGTAACTTAGGTGGCATAGGTGAAGATATAACTAAAGAGAGTGGTTTTGTGATAGAACCTACTGTAGTAGAACTAGAAAAGGTACTCAAAACAATAGATGCAAGAAAAACAAGATACAAATCAATAGTTAAAGATTCTAGAACTCGTTTGGCTGATGAGCAAGTTAAGGAATTGGTGGGGTATTATGGTGAATGAAGTCACAACTAACTTTACTTCAGCAAAACAGTTCGTAGAATTTGGTTTAAAAGAAAAAAGTGATGGAAACCGTGAATCTGCTTCTGGACCAGGTAGTTATCAAAATAATACAAAGGAAGTGTCAGATTTTATTTTTAATAGTGTAAAAAAATATAATATTAAGTCTATTTTAGATTTAGGTTGTGGTGATTGGAATTGGTTTTCTTTACTTATAGAGAGAATAAGAAAAGAAAAAGGGTTTGAAAAATTTAAGTACATCGGCTGGGATGCTCATTCAGTCCTTATAGATGAACTAAACAATAAGTATGGAGATAATCACACAACTTTTCATGTAAGTGACATAGTCACTGAGGAATACCCAGTGGTTGATTTGATACTCTGTAGGGATGTGTTATTTCATATTAAACCAGCAATAATTAAGAATATACTAGATAAAATTTATGCATCTAAAGCCAATTATTTCATTACAACTAGTTATGATATTCATCAAAACTATAAAGATGAAACTATAAAAAACAATAATAATATTGAAAACTGGTTTTTTCATCCGGTTAATTTAGATATAGCTCCATATGAGTTATTAAAATATAAGCTAGATTTTACAGAAGAACCAAACTGTAAGCACAAAGAAAAGAATCGTTTTAGTGTTATTTATGAAATAAAAACAGGAGAAACAAAGTTGATTGATAATTTATTTTTAAGTGTTGGTGCTATGAAAGCAGGAACTACATGGTTGTATGAACAACTAAAAGAGCATCCAGAGATTTACTTTACACCGGAAAAAGAGATTCACTATTTTGCAAATAAAGTCGGTATAGAAAAACAACTTAACCATAGAAATAGAATTTTGAAGCTCAAGCCTATTCTAGAAAAGTATGCTAAGGGTAATCCTATGTTTGTTTCTCAAAATACAGATGAAATTTCTTGGTATGCTAACTATGCAAGACCTAAAGAGATCGACAATGAGTGGTATGAAAGCTTATTTTCACTCAATACAGAAAAAAAATATTGTGCAGACTTCTCTAATCTATACTGTCAGATGGACAAAGATGGATGGTGTAATGTAAAAAAAACTGCTAAAAATATTAAAGTTATTTACACCTTAAGAGACCCGTTAGAAAGATTATGGTCACACTATAAGTTTCATATGAAATGGGTAAACCGTGAAGATGAAGCACTAGAAGTAGGCTTTGATCATTTTAAAGAACTTTTAGATATGCATTTCTTCTGGGTAAATGCTGAATATGCAAAAAACTATACTTTATTAAAACAAAATCTTAAAGATGATGAACTAATGATTCTATATTTTGAAGACTTTAGAGAAGACCCTATAAAAATGTTGTTAGAAGTTCAAAATTTTTTAGAGATAGAACAGGTTTTTCCAGATGAAAAAACATTAGAAAAGAAAGTTAATAAAACAAAAGAGTTTAGTGTCCCTAGTGAGTGGTTGGAATATATGAAAATTAAATTACAGCCATTAAATATAGAAATGAAAGAGTTAGGTATTTGGCATGAAAGTTGGGTAAATATTGAATTAAACTTAAATGAAAGAGGGATTTTAAATGCATGATGATAAAACATTTATATGTGGTATAGGAGCTCAAAAAGCAGGTACATCATTTTTGGCTGATTATCTATATCAACATCCAGAATTTATGATGAGTCCATTAAAAGAGCTTCATTATTTTGATGTAAAGTTTCTACCCGAAACTTGTAGTGGATTTGAAACAAGATTTATAAATTCAATCAGTAGAATTACTCAAGGATTTATTAGTAATAATAAAGTAAGTCTAGAGAGGTTATTTGCACTTATTAAACGAATAGAAGCAAGTAGAGAAAATGATTATAGAATTTTTTTCAATTATTTTGTCCAAAATAAACATCTTGCTTTTGGAGAAATCACACCATCTTATTCAATGTTAAATAAAGAACATTTTGCCTATATTGCTTCCATATATCCTAAACATAAATTTATTTTTTTATTAAGAAATCCAGCTGATAGGTTTTGGTCACAAATAAATTATGATTTAGAAAGTACTCATAAAAATGATAATCCATTAGAGCTTATTGATAAATGTTTTAAAAAGGAAAATTATATTTTAAGAAGTAATTATGAAAGAACTATAAAAGAACTTTTGTCTGTTGTCGATAAAAGTAATGTATGTATAGAGTTTTATGAAAATATATTTTCTAAAAAAAGTGAAGAAACCATTGCAAAAATTTCAGAATTTATTGGTATTAATTTTTATCCAGAATTACTAAACAGTAAGAAAAAAGTAAATACTACTTCTTATAAAGCCAGCTTAACTGAAAACTATAGACTAAAGATAATTAATAATCTTCAGAATACTTATAAATATATTATTGAAGAATATGATGCACCGGAGTCCTGGAAAAATGATTATGAAACAATAAGAAATAAATAGCATATGAAAAAATTAATTGTAATACTATTACTAGTAACTAATTTATTTGGAGAAAAATGTACATTCCAAATAAAAAATCAAAAAGACTTAGATCTTATTCAGACTGTTAATTGTAAATCATTAAATATTGATTTTTATGAAGGTAAGTATATATTGAATTCACCAATTTCTCTTCAACTTAAAAAAACTGATGGAGTAGTGATCAGAGGAAAGGGTATAAGAAATACCAAACTAATTGTTGCGAATACTAAAGGGGCTATTGATATATCTTTAAAAAAGAAAAGTACAACTATTAAAATTATGGATTTAAGTATACAAAGTATGATGGAAGGTTCAGGTCATGCAATTTCAATTATACAACCAAATGGTGGAAATCAACATCGTAGAAATGTTATTTTAAGAGATATTGAAATTAGTAATTTTCGTAATAAAAAAGAATACTTTTTTATAAAAGCTATAAACCTTCAAGGCGTGTGGAGACCTATGATAGACAATGTTTTTGTTAGTGGGTTTTATGGACCAAAAGCAAAAGGAAAAATACCTAAAATGTTGAGTTGTTTTCAACTAGATGATGTTTATTCTCCTACAATAATTAATTCAAGATGTTGGTCTAGTCAATTTGGGATAAATATGACTTCAAAACATAATCCTGGTCCAGAAGGATTAATTGTAGATCAGTCTAAATTTGTAGAAACTGTAATTGGTATCAATATTGATTATATATCACAAGAACCTGGTGGGTTTATCACAAATAATCATATTAATGCTATGGAAAAAGGTATAAATATTAAAAATAGAAAGTTTTTAATCATTAAAAACAATCTTATGTATAGAAATGAGTATAGTAAATCTTATATTGATATGAATTTTATAAATGTTAATGATTCAATTATTTCTGAAAATATTTTTCATCATCCATCTAAAAAACGACCTTTAGATAGAAAAGAAATAAATTTAAAAAATTCTAAAAATAATACAATAATTAATAATTTTTTTACTAAACCAAGTAAAAAAATATTTGGAGAAAAAAAGAATAATAAGATTGAAAACAATTTTATTTCTGGCAGTAAATAATATTAAAATTTTCATGAATTGTTTTACAATAGTTTTATAGAACATTGAATTTTTATGATATAATTTAATTATCAAAATATAAAGGATTTGAAATGAAAAAGTTATTTACAGTTTTAGTTTTATCTGCATTTTTAGTTAGTAGTGCATGGGGAGCAGTCGTTGAGGGTTCAATTACAAAGTTAGTAGTTTTAGAGGGTGGTGATGTTGAGGTTACTTTAGGTGCTCTTGCTGGAAAAAGAATTCGTGATGCAAATAGTAATAAAAAAGAAATGTATGCTATGTTATTAACAGCTCATGCAGCAGGTTTATATGTTAAACTTACTCATACTAATGGCTATATCAAAACTACGGCTATTATACCTGCACCATAGTAATTAATTCAGTTTTTATAAAAACTAAAAAAGTACTCTTCAAAATAGTTGAGTACTTTTTAAACATATTGATTGAATATTCGCTGATAAATTTTTAAATTATTGAAGACATCTTGTAATATAATGATGTAGAAGAAGCTGAAAATGCCAAGTTAGATTTGATGGATATAGTAACAGGAAGAGGTAAGAGAGCCATAAATGTATGCTTATCTGATGAAGATTACTTACAATTTTTAGATATAGTTCAAGATGCATCAGATGAGTATAAGTTTGAGATATACTCTTTCTGCTTGATGAATAATCATTACCATTTACTTTTAAAAACTAACCATAAAAACCTCTCCATCCTAATGCAAAAAATAAACTCACGCTACGGTATTTACTTCAACAACAAATACAAAAGAGTTGTTCCACTTTGGCAAGGGCGATTTAAATCATGGTTTGTATATGATGAAAAGTATCTCGAAATATTAATAAAGTATATAGAATCTAACCCTATAAAAGCAAACATCACTTATAGTATTGGTCAATACATTTGGGCTATGTCAAGTAATAGCGTAGCCTTGCCTATCTTAAATTATGAAATTATAGAAAATAAAGGGGTCAAATAAAGGGGTCAGACCCCATTTAGGGAATTATTCTTAAAAAACATTAAGAATTTTCTAACCTTCTATTCTATATAGTGTCTAAATATAGGGAGCCTTAATGACAACTATTGATGAAAAAGAGATATTAGAAATTGAAAAGCTAAAGCAAGAGTTAAGAGAAAGTGCAGTGAAAGTAGAAAAATTCTTATCCGATACAACAAAGGAAGATTTGAAAGTAAAATATGAAGCATGGAACTTGCTTTTTATGGAGTTGCTGTAGGCTTTGGTTGAACATTTGCAATCGCTAAAACTTTACAACTTTTGCAATAAGCTAATGATGGGGTCATATTCTATTATGTATAATTTTTAAATGTGTGCCAAGATAAATCGGCACTTACTTGTTGGTGCGACATTTCAAAGTGTTTAGTCCAACCTAGGTAGTCTTATAGTAAGAGCCTAGTAGCAGGTGCAAGTAGTGACAATAGCATAGGTGAATCTCATATACCTGAAACACATCTTATTCCTTTAATTATCCATGCAGCTATAGGGAAAAGAGACAAAATTATGATGTTTGGAGATGATTATCCTACAGCAGATGGTAGCTGTATACGTGACTATGTCCATGTTGAAGATTTAGCTAATGCACATATACAAGCATTAAAATATCTTTCTGATGGTAATGAAAGTGATGTCTTTAACTGTGGTTATGGTCATGGCTATAGCGTTAAAGAAGTGATAGACACCGTTAAACATATTTCAGACGTAAACTTTAATGTAGAAATTGTAGAAAGAAGAGAAGGTGACCCTGCAATACTAGTAGCTGATAATGCTAAAATTAAAGAGAAAATGAAGTGGTCTCCAAAATATGATGACTTGGAATTAATATGTAGTTCTGCACTAGCTTGGGAAAATAAATTAATGAACTAATTTGTTTGAAACAACTAATTAGATATAATCAGGATATTTAATTTTAAAGAGGAAATCAATGATAACACAAGAACGATTAACCCACCTCAAACAGCTTGAAGCTGAATCTATACATATTTTACGTGAAGTTGCAGCAGAATTTTCTAATCCAGTGATGATGTATTCTGTTGGTAAAGACAGCTCTGTTATGTTGCATTTAGCAATGAAGGCATTTGCACCAAGTAAACTTCCTTTTCCAATGCTCCATGTGGATACTAAATGGAAATTTAAAGAGATGATAGAGTTTCGTGATCAAAGAGCAAAAGACCTTGGTTTTGACCTTGTGGTACACTCTAATCCTGAGGGTATAGAGATGGATATCTCTCCTTTTGAACATGGAAGTAAAGTACATACAGATATTATGAAAACCCAAGGACTTAAGCAAGCACTCAATAATGGTGGATATGATGCTATAATTGGTGGAGCACGTCGTGATGAAGAGAAGTCTCGTGCTAAAGAACGTATTTTCTCATTTAGAGACAAACATCATCGTTGGGATCCCAAAAATCAAAGACCTGAACTTTGGAATGTATATAATACTGCTATTACTAAGGGAGAAAGTGTTCGTGTATTTCCCATCAGTAACTGGACAGAATTGGATGTATGGCAATATATCTATTTAGAAGGAATTCCTATCCCGTCACTCTACTTTGCCAAAGAGCATGATGTAGTTGAAATGGATGGTGTTAAAATCATGGTAGATGATGAACGTATGCCAGAAGAGTTACGTAAAACTGCTAAAAAAGAGATGGTGCGTTTTAGAACCTTAGGGTGTTACCCTCTTACAGGTGCCATCAACTCAACAGCAGCAACTTTACCTGAAATCATTAAAGAGATGCTTCTTTCTACAAGTTCAGAACGTGAAGGTCGAGTGATAGATAAAGATCAAGAGGGTGCAATGGAACTTAAAAAAATCGAGGGATACTTCTAATGGATATTATTAACTACTTAAAAGAACACGAAAACAAAGACATGCTTAGATTCTTAACATGTGGAAGCGTTGATGATGGTAAAAGTACTCTTATAGGTCGTATGCTTTATGATTCAAAGATGATTTTTGATGACCAACTCGCAGCAGCTGAAAGTGAAAGTAAAAAATACGGAACTACAGGTGAAAAGATTGACATGGCATTGCTTGTTGATGGTCTTCAAAGTGAACGTGAACAAGGCATTACCATAGATGTTGCTTATCGCTTCTTTGCAACTGAAAACCGTAAGTTTATTATTGCAGATACTCCAGGTCATGAACAATATACTCGTAATATGGTTACTGGTGCTTCTACAGCTGATGTAGCAATTATTCTTATAGATGCACGTAAGGGTATTTTAACGCAGACGCGTCGTCATAGTTTTATTGTTTCTTTACTTGGTATAGAACATGTAATTGTAGCTATTAATAAAATGGATTTAGTAGATTTTAGTGAAGATGTTTTTAATAAAATATCAGCAGAATATGCTGAACTTGCAAATGAACTAGGTATTAAAAACAGTTATAATATACCAGTATCAGCACTTAATGGTGATAATGTTGTTGAAAAAAGTGAAAATACACCATGGTTTAACGGAAAACCTATGCTTGGTCTATTAGATAGTATGGATGTAGCAAAAGAACAAAAAGAGGAAGACTTTAGATTTCCTGTGCAGTATGTTAATCGTCCAAACCTTGACTTTAGAGGTTTTTGTGGAACAATTGCTGCGGGTTCTGTACAAGTGGGTGATGAGATTACCGTATTACCTTCAGGTAAGACAACTAAGGTGAAAAATATTATCAATGGGGGAGATATTACAGAAGCAAATAGAACTTCCACAACAAAAGAAGCTTATGCACCAATGGCTATTACTATTACTACTGAAGATGAAGTAGATATTTCACGGGGAGATATGTTAGTTCATACTAAAAATATGCCAAGAGTTTCTAACAGCTTAAAAGTAATGTTAGTATGGATGGATGAAAAACCAATGGATACAAGTCGTACATATGATATTAAACGTGCTACTTCTGTTGTATCTGGTAGCTTTGAGCATATTAATTATAAAATAGATGTAAACAGTTATGAGAGAACTCAGGTAGATACTCTTGAACTTAATGATATCGCTTCATGTAAGATGTTATTAACTCGTCCTATTGCAGCAGATGCATATAAAGATAATAGATTAACAGGAAGCTTTATTGTAGTAGATAGAATAAGTAACAATACTGTGGGAGCGGGTATGATTATTGGTGTAAGTAAGCGTGATGAAGATAATTTGCAAGTAGTTAATAAAAGCTATACAGATGCAGAAAAAGCACTTAATAGTTATATTCGGACGAACTTTCCTGAGTGGAATTGTAAAGAGGTTTAATGTATAGAGAAACCAATCAACGTTCAATTGTAAAGGGTATTAGTTGGAGAGTAGTTGCTACTAGTACCACTATAGCTATTGTTTATATTTTCTTTGATAGACTTGATTTAGCAATCGCAGCAGGTATGATAGAAACTGTACTGAAGGTTGGTCTATATTGGATGCATGAAAGAGCATGGTTCAAAGTTCGCTGGGGTAAAAAGAAAATAGAACCTTTTAACCTTTGGTTTACAGGATTACCCCTTTCAGGTAAAACAACTATTGCAGATAAAGTGTATACAGAGCTTGAAAAGCTTGATATTCCTATAGAACGCATTGACTCTAAAGATATTCGTGAACTTATACCTGGAATTGGATATAGTAGAGATGATAGAAATCGTCATATGCATAGAATAGGAAACCTTATTCGGACATTACAAAAAAACTCTATCTCTACTGTTGCATCCTTTGTGAGTCCCTACAAGGAATCTCGTAAAGCTATACGTGAAATGGTTAAAAACAATATTGTAGTTTATGTAAAAACAGATATAGAGACATGTAAAGAGCGTGACTATAAAGGTTCTTATGCTAAAGCATTAAGTGGAGAATATAAAAACTTTTCTGGTATTAATGATGTTTATGAAGAGCCAAAGCATGCTGAAATTACTATAGATACTGACACTATGAGTGCTGATGAAGCCACAGAATTAATTGTAAAATATGTAAAGAAGCATTATGTTAAATAAAGATATCGTTTGGCATGATCATCATGTTTCAAAAGAAGAGCGTTCAAGTATAAAGAGACAAAAACCTTGTATTTTATGGTTTACAGGGTTAAGTGGAAGTGGTAAATCTACCGTAGCTAATGCAGTAGAGAGTAAGCTTTTAGCACTTAAAAAGCACACATATCTTTTAGATGGTGATAATGTAAGAATGGGTTTAAATAATGGCTTAACATTCTCTGATGAAGATAGAGTAGAAAATATTCGTCGTATTGGGGAAGTTTCTAAACTTTTTGTTGATTCTGGGACTATTGTTTTAACAGCATTTATCTCACCATTTCAAATAGATAGAGATAGCGTTAGAAAACTGATGAAAGAAGATGAATTTTTAGAAATATATATTGATACTCCTCTAAATATATGTGAAAGTAGAGATCCAAAAGGCTTGTATAAAAAAGCAAGAAGTGGTGATATTCCAAACTTTACAGGAATTAGCTCCCCTTATGAAGCACCTAGCAATGCTGAGATTCATATCAAAACAGATACTATGAGTATAGAAGAGTGTGCTAACGAAATTATTAAATATTTAGAAACTAAAGGATACTTATAATGTTAAAAGAGATTAAATTAAATAATATTGTAGACATTGCTACCAAAGCAGGTAGTGTTATAATGGAAATATATAAAAAAGATTTTAGCATTGAATATAAAGATGACAAATCACCATTAACCGAAGCAGATTTAAAA
>JAYEHY010000059.1:0-3269 GCA_034659695.1 Campylobacterota bacterium
TATGATTAAATGATGAGGTATGAAAGTTTAGCGACTTAGATTATATCATAACCACTTACTCATATCTTCTTAAATAATTAACAATCAACCAAGCACAGCATAAAAAAGTATAGCCAAACATTAGAAGCTATACCCATGCCAACTTTTAGCCTAAAAAGGCTTTTGAATCATTAAGGAAATAAAAAATGACAATGGATATATTTCGTCAATGGACGTTAGAGAAGATAGAGAACAGCCCGAAGAAGTTTGGCGGTGATACTGGAAACCCAGCAATTATCAAAGAATACCTAAGTGAGCTACACGGTGGTACGAAAGTGGAGGACTTAACACATGAAGCGATTAGCCAAAGTGTAGCAGTTAGTAGAATGAGAAACAAACTTTTAGAAGTTTACCCAGAGTACGACCATAGAGAGAAGTATAAACCTAAACACAGAAGAGATGATACTGTATAGGTATTAACCCAAAATGACCCAAAACCCCTTACACCGTCCATACATTGGTATAAAACTCTATACAGATGGTTATGCAAAGGTGAGGGGTTTACTACCTGCCCCAAGTTACACAAGTACCCTACAAGGTTATAACTACACAAAGATAATACTTATCTATCAAATAGAGGGTTATATCACTTCACATAATCAATACAGATGGATAAGTAATATTAAGTTAGGGCTACAAAAATACCTATGTGTACCCTTTGATTATGAAGAGGATTACACTATCTCTAATGATACAGACATTACTATAGCAGTTTATACGATTGATGAACTTTCAAAGGCTTTTAAAGCACCGTTGATCATTTACCCTAAAGCATTGTACCCCTCAACGAAAAAAGAGCTATATAAGCATTTATGCAGATATGGCAAAAGACTGATACATCAAGAGTGTTTTACTAAAGAAGCTATGATCTCAATAGCGTTACTTATGAACAGCAAACTAAAAGACCAAATAAGCAACCGTGAACTACATAGAAAAGTATTAGATGCTTGTATGTGGATAGATGAGAGTAAAAATCCTACCCTAGAAGGGCAGGTTTTGGTTACCCCTTAAAGGGGATACAATGCCTTTCACCTAAAAGGTGTCAGGATAACTGCACTCCCTATTCTAATTTAGAACAATCTTTGCTGTTCCACTCTTCGCTCATTGTCCTCTTGATATTTTACATACTTACGTATCATCTCTCCATCAAGCCCTACTGTATCAACACAGTAGCCTTTTGCCCAAAATTGATTTCCCCAATAAGGTTTTTGTCTCAACTTCTTATATTTATTGAGTACTCGTATTGCTACTCTTCCTTTTATCTGTCCTACATAAGATGATATTGATATCTTTGGTGGTATCATTACCAAGAGATGCACATGATCTATTTGGACATTCAACTCTATGATCTCACACTCTAACCTATGGGAGAATGCCCTCATGAGATTCTCTACATCTCTTGCTATCTCTCCTGTTAATACTTTATATCGGTACTTTGGAACCCACACTATATGATACTGGCAGTGCCATATACTTTGGGATAACTTTTTAAATCTACTCAACTGTTTCTCCTTTTGGAGTACAGTCATCCTGAATAGATAGTTTACCAAGAGTTCAATCGGTGGAACCTTTGAACTCTGACCACGCCCTTAGAACGTGGTTTTTTATGTTGGAATAAAAGGATTATCTTTATGTGATTCAATAATTCTCATTTCTACTGAATAATTATTTATATATTCTTCATCTTCTCTAACATTTGATATAAACTCAGTTACAAAATAAATACCATTTATAATATCTTTCTTAGTACCTGTTCTATACCAAAAAACAATATCACCTATCTTATTATTGAGTTTATTTTTCTCTTTATCTGTAATTGTTGTTGTAAAAGTATCTCCTATTTCCAATGTTTGAAAATTTTCCCATAATTCATCTTTAAATTTAAACTGCCAAAAATTCATCTTTCGTACTCTCCTATAATTTATTTATAACAAGTATACCCAAAGTAAAGTATTAAACTATGTAACTCACAAAAACCTCTCCCCATAAGCCTTCATATTCTCCTCAACCACATCCCTCAACCCCTCAGGCTCTATCACCCCAACATAAGGCATATACCTCTGTATAATAGGGATAATCTCCATATAGTCTGTAATGTAGAATTCTAAGTCCATACTTCCATCTTCATAGGTTTTCATCACTCTTTGAGACTTTGATATCGGCATACGTAGAAAATATTTTGCCACTTTGGCATCTAAAAAAAGTTCTACCGCAAACGGTTCTGCAAACGGTTCAAAAAATGCATTGATAGCATTGTCAAATCGTTCTAGTATTTCATCCATAACAGAAGACTTTTCAAATGTTTCATCTAAGACTTCTATATCTTTGATACTCTTAAGATGGTAACGTCTTATGTCATCATATTCGGTATCCCAGTTGATAAGATACCAAAAACCCTCAAGGTTGAGTATCTTTAATGGGTAAAGTTCTCGAGCTTTCTCATTGTAACTGCATCTTATGACATTTTTTGATTTGATAGCATTTTCTATGAAGATACGTTCATCGTTTGAACCATCAAGCTTTTCAACCATTGACTGACTGTATATGCGTTCTTCAAGCAAGTTCTCATGTTCAGCAAAAAAACTGTCTACACTTTGGGCAAAGCCATCAGGACTATACTTATCTCTACTCTTTGCTTTCAGCATAAGCATGGTAGCCAAGGTGCTACTCTCTAACAGCATATTTTGTAAAAAATTACTCTTTGCTATGTAACATTTGGCACTATAGTCATAATAGACCTCTTCTACATAAGGTAAAATGTACTCTTTGAAATCAGTTTGTATGATTTTTTTTGTTACATTTAACTGCTCTACCAACATAGGAGTAGAGAGTCTGGCACCTTTTGAGAGTTCGATAAGTATGTAGTCTAAGCGTTCCAGACGGTTATGATAATCTTGCATAAAATAAATCCCCTAACTATGTTATGTACTATGGTACCACAAGTCTCTAAATATCATGTATATATTTAACTTTTTCACGAAACGCTCCAAAAAACATTCCTATCACTGAAAAGATAATTATAATAGGGATTGCCGGTGGACTATTGAGTGCTTTAGTGCTTATGGGGATAGGAAAGCTTTTTAAAAAGAAGTGTAGGAAAGTGTAGGTGTCAGGTGACAACGACAACTCATTGCTTACTCCTCCTCATCACACCACACCATACACAGCTTGCTGGGGCACAGGGGTCTGGTAACAACGACAATCTAGATATAAGGATAGAAATCTTTTTG
>JAYEHY010000060.1:0-15216 GCA_034659695.1 Campylobacterota bacterium
ACATAGTTTGTAGCTTGTAAAGGTAGACATGCATCTTTAGCCATTGAGCTATTTACCCCATCTTCCCCATCAGATACACCATCGCCATCAGTATCTGATAGTTTAGGATTTGTGCCTATCAAAGCTTCTTCATTATTGGTTAATCCATCACTATCCTGATCACAGGCTGGATCATCAATACTTGATGCACATGGGTCATCAACTAGTGGTGCCCCTCTATCTCCCAATCCACAACCATTCAAACCTAAAAGAGCAATTAATGCTGCTATACGTACTTTCTCTTTCAATAACATATTCTTCCTTTTACTTCTTCTTCACAATTATCTTTATATATGCAATATAATCGAAGAACCGTTACTTTACACTATTTTATGTTAAGGGTAGATTGCATTTCATATATTTATATATAATAAAATAGACAATTTAAAATATTAATTAAAAAAATATAATGATAAACCTTATAATTTATATTCTATAATGTATAATTATATTTAAATTTATTGTATTTATAAGGAAATTCTTTTTGAAAACATATTATCTCATTTTTATTATCATCATGCTCAATATCTCTATTGCTTCAGCTTACACAATAAAGTTAGCAAGCTATGGAAATAAAGAGAATTTAATCAAGCAAGTCTCAAAATTAGAGGGAAATTTAAATCAAAAAATACATATTGTAAAAGAGAACAATCTTTACAAAGCATTCTCTAAATCTTACCCAGACAGACAATCAGCTATAGACCAACTACACCGATATAAAACTATTTTTCCTGATGCTTATGTAAGTTCATCCTCTGTAAGTTTAATCAAGGGAGAACCTGACTTGATAAGAAAAGAGAAAAAGAGAAAATACACACTACCTAAAAAAGAGCATTCAGCTGAACTAAAAGAGCAAAATGAAACTGTCATGATTGAGAAATCAAACCAAATTATGATACCTGAAAAAAGTTCAACTTCTCAAGAATCATTGGCACATAAATTTATTGGTAAAACTTTTTATATCTGTCCTAGTACTATTAAGTCAAATAAAGAAAAATTACTTATTGAAGTCTCATTTAAGGAGCATCATATTGTAAACTATAAAACATTATTGGGAAAGATACCTTCTATTGAGATGAAATATGTAATACAAAACAGCAGAATATACTTTACAAGAAACGGAATAATAAATCCTAGTCAATTTAGTAGAGTTGATGAGACATTTTTTGAATACTATATTGTATCAAAGTGGTCAAGAGGAAGAAAAATACATAGTATGCGTTTTTATAATAAAAGATCATATGCCCAATCTTACCTTAACTCTTTAATCTTCTAAAATGATTTAAAGTCTATTTTCATCATGATAAAAAATATATATAGCATAACTCCATAAAAGGATAATAGGTAAAATCAGAGTATACTCAGGTGCTACTACCCCATTAGAAGCTATTTGTCCTAAACCAAATAAAATACCCCAAATGATAAAAGTAAGACCTAACGAAGCAGCTATAACTACTCCCATGCTTATCATTCTTCCATGAAAAGGCAACTTAAAAAAAAGAATAAGTAAAAGTGCTAAAGAAAAAAGGGGAACGATTGTTTTATTGTAAACTGTTGCTCGAATTTTATCTACGTTAATATTTTGACTCTTAAGTAGTTTCCATGTATTAAAGGCATCTATAATATTTAATACTTTACCTTCATAAAGCGATTCAATAATTCTTGGCTTATATCCTTCTAAAGTCTTAATACTCTTTTTATATTCAACACTGTATTTTTCCAGTTTTCCATCTTTATATATATGTGTTTTAAGTTTTGCATCTTTAGCATCCCATTCATCTCCATTAAACAATGCAACTGGTGCTTGAATAATATACTCTACTTTAAAACCTTCAACTTTAAATATAGTAATATCTGTAATTCTCTTCTCTATAGGATCTAATTTTTTAATATAGACAAAAGTATCATTATATTTAAAAAAAAGATCATTCACTTCATAAGCGTGAAGTTCATTAGCTAACAATGCTTCAGCTTTATCTTTAGCGTAAGAAAATTCTGTCGTATGTAGTGCTGTAAAAAGTAAATATGTAAGTGATGCAACAAGTAAAAAAGGCATAAATAACTTCTTTTTATTGTATCCAAAAGCATGAAATGCACCCATTGTATTGTTCTTAATAAGTGAAAGTTTTGTCATTATGATTGCAAATACAATAGCCAAAGGATAGAGTAGTCCTAAAGCTTCTTGCCACATATAAAAAATGTAAAGAATTTGATAATTACCTGCGATATCTAACTTATGTAAATGTTGAAAATAGTCAATGACAGCAAAAGTAAAAGAGAGACCAAAGAGTATAGCAAACAGATTTTTACTATAGAGTTTTGATAAATACTTAAAATACAATGTATGAGAAAAGTAACTCATACATTTAACCCATCTATAGATTTTAAACTATATTTTGATTTTACTTCATTGAGTTCACCTGTTACAAGTACTCTGCAAGCTTGTGCAACATGCTCAATTAGCTTTGCAAGTAATTGATGCTCTTTTTCAGAAAAGTCGTGTAGTACGTAATTCGCTACTTGTGATTTATGTTCTGGTTTTCCTACACCAATACGGACACGAAGATACTCTTTTGTAATATAAGCATCAATAGATTTTAATCCATTATGCCCACCATGACCACCACCCTTTTTAAAACGCAAAGCACCAAATGGAAGATCAATGTCATCATGAATAACAAGTATATCTTCTAACTCTATTTTATAAAAGTGCTTAACTGCTTGCAAGCTTTTACCTGATAGATTCATATATGTTGTGGGTTTTAAAAAAAATGTATTGGCACTACGATAAAGTTTGCCTTGAAAAGAAGTTTTAGATATATCTCTGGCTTTTTGGTCATTCACAAGTTTGTCAATGACCTTAAAACCAATATTATGCCTTGTAGATTCATACTGTAATCCGGGATTACCTAAACCTACAAAAAGTGTCATAATGTTATTTTGCTTTAATTACACCACAGATAGCAACATCATCTCTATCCATTAATTTACAATTAGCTGGTGCTTCAAGATCTCTAACAAGAATAGATTCATCTCTATTTAATGGCTCAACATTAAGATCAAAGTTTACAGGCATATCTTCAATAGCACCTCTTACTTTTAATCTTTTTTTAGACATTACAAGTACACCCTTATTTTTAAGACCTACTGGTACACCATGAGTAATTACAGGTACAAGGAAGTTTGTTACTTGACCTGGAACCGCCACTCTTAAATCTACATGAACTACATCACCATTTACTGGGTGTAGTTGATACTCTTGAATAAATACATTAATCTCTTTATCACCAACTTTAACTGGGAATGCAAGTGTCTCTTTGTTTCTTATAGTTCTTACAAATTCACCACGTTTAAATGCAGCATTGATATTTTCAACACCATTTGCATAAATGTTCGCGATTAGATAACCATCTCTTTTAAGCTTCTTTGCATTCACTTTTCCGATACTCTCTCTAACGATACCTTCTAACATATTTAGTCCTTAATTTTAAATTAGGAACGGATTATATCCAAAAATATTTAAATTATGCTTCTTCTTCATCAGGCTTAAATTCAAAAACTTCTACTTCTTTATCTTCTTCTCCCTCTTTTATAGTAGCACCCTTACCTACCCCTTGCATTTTTAACTTCATATCTGAAGGATTTGTTGCATAATCTAGTGCCATCTCTTTTGTAATTTTATCATTATTATAGTGATCCAAAAGGGATTGGTCAAATGTTTGTGTACCATATATCTCTTTTCCTTCTGCTAAAGCATCAGGTATTTCATTGTCTCTATCTTCCATAATAAGCTGTTCTATTCTTGCTGTTTTTTTCAAAATCTCAAGCCCTGCCACACGCCCACCATCAATAGATGGAATGAGCCTTTGGGAAAGCACCCCTTCCAGTACTGATGCCAGCGCCAGTCGAATACGCGGTTGCTCCTCCGCTCCAAATGTACCAATAATTCTATCGATAGTCTCTTTTGCATCAAGTGTGTGCAGAGTAGAAAAGACAAGGTGACCTGTATTAGCAGCATGAAGCCCAATCTCTATGGTCTCCATATCCCTCATCTCTCCTACAAGTATAATATCAGGGTCTTCTCTTAGTGCAGCTTTAAGTGCATCAGCAAAAGAGTGTGTATCTTCTCCTACCCCTCTTTGGTTAATCAGACACTTTTTATCAGGATGTACAAACTCAACAGGATCCTCTACAGTAATAATATGTTCACTTCGTGTATTGTTGATTCTATCTATAATAGCTGCAAGTGTTGTTGACTTACCCGAACCTGTTACACCTGTAACCAAAATCATCCCCCGTGCTATCTCAGTAAGATCCTCTACAGCTTTAGGCAATTTTAATTTTTCTAGTGGCAGTATATCTACGGGAATAATCCGCATTACCAAAGAGAGACCATTCATCTGATAAAAAAGATTCGCACGAAACCTTCCTTCAGTACCTATAACATAAGAGAAGTCCAACTGTAGATCTTGCACAAGTTTTGAATACTGATCAGGAGTAAGAATCTCTTTTGCAAGGTTCTCTACCATTGTAGCATCCCATGTATCTTTTCCCAAAGCCTTCAATGTACCATGTACTCTTATTCTAGGTATAGCCGTAGACTTCATATGAAGATCTGACCCACCATTCTTACTCATAACTCTAAGGTACGTCTGTAATTTGGTTTCCATAGGTCCTGTTATTGCCATTTTATGCTCCTTTTAAGCTCTCAAGCATCTCTTCAAATGCTTTTTCAAATGCCTCAAGTCCATCTTTAAGCAATCCATCATAAATCTCTTTCATCTCAAAACCATTATCCGAGAGTTTAGTAAAATACCCATTAATGTCACTCTCTTCCATAGGTAATTTAACGGCTACGCCTTTACTTTGAACAAATGACTCTATTGTTGCTAAAGGAGCTGTATTGACACAGTGAGGCAGTAAAAGCTCTTTCATATAATAATCAGCATCTAAGGCATCACCTTTTACTCCTGTACTAGCAAATAGGGTGCGTATATTTAATTTTTGATTTTTTTCAATAATATTGTAGATTTTCAGAGCATTATAAACACCAGTTTTAGATACATCTATACCCTCTTGTGCCAAATCTTTATCAAGTAATCTATCAAAACGACTTACAAAAACAGAAATAACAGCATCTACCTTCCCCTCATTTTCCTCTTCAAAAGCTTCTACTCCTTTTGTCATTGCTTTTAGACAACGTTTTGCCTGTTCCGGAGAAAAGATAAGTGTAGCATTTACAGAAATACCTATAGATAAAAGTGCTGTCATTGCTTCATATCCTGCATTTGTTGCTGGTACTTTTACCATAATATTTGGTTCACCAATAGCTTTAAAAAGTCGTTTCCCCTCTTCTAGTGTACCCGCTGTATCATTAGAGAGAAAAGGGTCTACTTCGATAGATATATATCCATCATTTCCCTCATTATATAAAGGTCTCAGTGCTTGAGCAGCTGTTTTAATATCTTCTATAGCCAAGGCTTCATACTTCTCTTTAACACCCTTACCTTTTAAATTCTCTAGTTGCTCTTTGTATGCAGGTGAAGTTGTAATGGCTGAAGCAAAAATAGCAGGGTTACTTGTTGCACCGTTGATTGTTCCATTTTCAATCAATTTTGAAAACTCATTTTTTAAATAATCTCGCTCTACAAAATCTAACCATAATGAAAACCCTATATCTCTATTTACCATCTCTATTTCCTTCTATTGGATAACTCCATGTAAAATGTTGCCATGAACCTAAATCACTTGGTTTTTGCAAAGTCTCTTCAAGTGCATCAAGAAATACCTCTCTCTCAACAACTTCTGCTCCTAAGCCAACCATATGATCTGTTTTCATTTGACAATCTATAAAATCATAACCTCTCAACCCTAAAACATCACTTAGTGCTTTAAAAGCCACTTTTGAAGCATTAGAAGCTAAGGAGAACATTGACTCTCCAAAAAAAGCTTTTCCCATAGAGATACCATAAAGCCCCCCTACAAGTTTCTCCTCTTCATAGACTTCAACACTATGAGCAAATCCCTCTTCATGCAGACGAATAAACGCTTCTTGTATCTCTTCAACAATCCATGTATGGTCTTGTCCTTCTCTTGGTACTTTGGCACAGTGCTTAATCACATTTTCAAACTCTTGGTCAAAAGTTACCTTGAATTTTCCACTACGCAGTACCCTTTTAAAAGATTTACGTAGATAAAACTTATCAGGATAAAGCACAAGACGTGGGTCTGGTGACCACCAAAGTATAGGATCACCAGGACTATACCAAGGAAAAATACCTTTACGGTAAGCAGTCAGCAATCTCGAAGAACTTAAGTCACCACCATAAGCTAAAAGTCCCTCATCTGAAGCATTACGAGGATTTGGAAAGATATAGGAGTATTTACTCAAAGGTGGAATAAAATACTCCTCTTCATCAAACATTGAAGCCAAAACTATTTCTCTGTAAAATCAAAGATAAGTATATCTTTTTTATAATCTACTTTTACAGAACCACCTTTTTTAAGTTTTCCAAAAAGTATCTCATCGGTCAATGCTTCTTTTACCTGTTCATCTATCACTCGTGAAATGTGCCTAGCTCCATAACGTTCATCATATCCCTCATTGGCTAAGTACTCTTTAGCTTTTTTACTTAACTTTACCTTTACTTTTTTAGGTTTAAGTAACACGTTTAATTTCTCTAACTCTCTATCTACTATCATAATGAGTGCAGGAAGTCTCAAAGCATTGAACTCTATCGTAGCACTTAAGCGATTTCTAAACTCTGGAGAGAAAAATGCTTGAAGTGCTTTATCTGTTTTCACAGAGGTGTCTTTATTAAAGCCCATAACATTTGCCTCTTTTGTACCAATATTTGAAGTCATTATAAGTATTACATTTTTAAAATCACTGACCACACCATTATTATCTGTAAGCTTTGCTCCATCCATCACTTGAAGCAGTATATTCATAATATCGGGATGAGCTTTCTCTATCTCATCAAGAAGCAGTACAGTATGAGGATGTTTTTTTATCATCTCTGTTAATAAACCGCCTTGTTCGTACCCAACATACCCTGGAGGAGCCCCTACCAAACGACTAATCGTATGTGCTTCCATATATTCACTCATATCTATGCGTTCAAAATGCACATGCATAGTCTGAGCCAATTGTGTAGCAAGTGCTGTTTTTCCTACACCTGTTGGTCC
This sequence comes from Campylobacterota bacterium, assembly GCA_034659695.1. GTDB lineage: Bacteria > Campylobacterota > Campylobacteria > Campylobacterales > Sulfurovaceae > Sulfurovum. Next base: position 7,228 of record JAYEHY010000060.1, read on the forward strand.
CACAAAAAGAAATGACCCTATAGGTCTATTGTCTGCATTCAGTCCTGCGTAAGAACGTTTAATAGCTGTAGCCAATGCACCAATAGCTTCAGTCTGTCCAATAATATGTGAAGCCAAATCTTCTTCTAATGTTTTAAGCTTTTTTGTATCATCAGTACCTATCACCGTAGAAGGGAGTTTCATTATTTTAGCAACACTTGCTTCTATATCTTTAGGTTTAACCTGTACATCTTTTTGCCCTTTAAGCATAAAGTGTGCCCCTACTTCATCGATAATATCCATCGCTTTATCGGGTAAAAATCTATCGTGCAAATACTTCACTGACAGGTCAATTGCCGATAAAAGTGCTTCATCACTAAAATTAATGTTGTGGTACGCTTCATATTTATGCTGTACACCTTTTAAGATAACAAAGGTATCTTCTTTACTTGGCTCTTCTACATCTATCTTGGCAAATCTTCTACTTAAAGCTTTGTCTTTATCGAAAAAGTTTCTATACTCTGCATAAGTTGTAGCTCCTATACACTTTAAGTCTCCACGTGCCAATGCTGGTTTAAGTAAATTAGAAGCATCCATACTCCCACCACTTGTTGCTCCTGCACCTACCATAGTGTGTATCTCATCTATAAATAAGATTGCATCATCCATAGCACTAAGTTCAGAAATAATACCTTTAAGACGTTTTTCAAAGTCTCCTCTGTATTTAGTACCAGCAACCAACGCACCCATATCAAGAGCAAAGAGTTTAGAGTTTTTCAGTATCTGCGGTACATCTCCTTCAGATATCTTAAGTGCTAAACCTTCTGCTATGGCTGTTTTACCCACTCCAGGTTCACCTACAAGCAAAGGATTATTCTTTTTACGACGACAGAGTGTCTGCATTACACGTTCTATCTCCTCCATACGCCCTACTACTGGGTCTATTTTAGCAGTTTGAGCTAGGGCTACAAGCTCCATAGTAAATTTACTTAAGTAACTCTCCTCTTCTCTGTTTTCTTTGGTATTGACATTTGCTTCTGCCTGCGTATGATGATGAGAGATTACTTCAAGTATGTCTACACGGTCCAATCCCTCTTTTTTCATCAAGTAAACAGCATAAGCATGCTCTTGCATAAAAATAGCAGCTATCATATCGCCTATACTGGCTTCTGTTCTTCCTGAACTGTGAATATGGTTCATCATGTCATTAATTGCTTTAGAGAGTACCACCGTTTCAAATGGTTCTGTCACTTCATCAAGAGAAGGAGTAGTTTTATTGATATGCTCCACAATACTCTCTTCAAGTAGTTTAAGATCTGCATCAAGTATAGAGAGTATCTCTATCCCCTCTTCACTCTTCACCACTGACAAAAACAGATGCTCTACTGTTAAGTATTCATGTCTATTATTTTTAGCATACTCTACAGCTTGTTTAAATACATTATTGAGTGCTATACTAATCATTCATTCATCCTTTAGTTATCTTCTTCAACCGTTGCTAACAGTGGAAATTCATTCTGTTTTGCTTTTTGTTTCACTTGCTGGGCTTTAGTTTGGGCTATTTCAAAACTATATACTCCACAAATTGCTTTGTCTTTTTGATGTATCTGTAACATTATCTGTTCTGCTTGTGCATGGGTCTTATGGAAAATACCCACAAGTACATCAACCACAAAATCCATACTAGTATAGTCATCATTATGGAGTAGCACTTTAAACATTTTTGGTTCTTCTAGCTCTAAAGCAAGGTCTAATTCTTCTTCAAATTTTGGCATATTATGTTAAACTTCCTCATATATTTATTCTTATTATTATACATTAAAATCAAGGATTTCCAAGTGCAAACACTTTTTATCACAGCTACAGGTACAAATGTAGGTAAAACACACACCACACTTCAACTCATAGAAGCCTTTGCAGCTAAAGGTTTAGCAGTAGGAGTTTTTAAACCCATAGAGACAGGTGTTGAAACAGATCCTCTTGACGCAACTCTACTATTAAAAAGTTGTCAAAAGGTAAATGAGAGGTTTAAAAACCTTAAACCAGAAGAGATTACCGCATATACATTTCCTCTACCTGCTGCTCCTTTTTGTGCCGATGTTGAACATACCATCAGTCTCAAAAAAATCATAGATAAACATCAAGAACTCTCAAAACTCTGTGATATTCTTTTAGTAGAAGGTGCAGGAGGACTCATGGTTCCCATCACCAAAGAGTACATGATGCTAAATCTTATCAAAGAGCTAGAAGCAAAAACCCTTTTGGTTACCCCTAGCAAACTAGGCTGCATCAACGACACCCTACTCTCCATCTTAGCTTTAAAAACATTTGATATTGACTTCGACTGGTGTGTAAACCTACATGAAGACAAAGAGAGTTTCTCTGAAGTCACTAAGCCTTACTATGATGAAGTTTTTGAAAACTGGTGGAGTGTTGAGGATGGAATGCAAAGGTTTATTAGTAGCTATTAGCTATAATAACAAAATCAAATCCAAGGACACTTTATGCAACACTTAGTAGATACCAATAATTTTTCAGACAAACAGATACAAAACCTACTAGAAGATGCAAAGAGCTTTAAAACACAACGTCCGCCTCAACTACTTAATAATAAACTCCTTATTACTCTTTTCTTTGAAGCTTCAACTCGTACGAGAAGTTCATTTGAGGTTGCGGCTAAAAGGTTGGGTGCGAGTGTGGTGCATTTAGACCCTTCTAAAAGCTCTAGTAGTAAAGGTGAATCCTTAGAAGATACTTTTGCAAATCTTTGTGCTATGGAGCCTGATGGTGTTATTATCCGTCATACTGACAACAAAACACCGCAAATACTTGCAGATATGCAAATGACCTCTGTTATTAATGCAGGAGCAGGTAACTATGCTCATCCTACACAGGCACTACTTGATCTCTTTACTTTAGTGGAACATTTTAATGGTGATGTAAAAGGTAAAACTATCGCGATTGTTGGTGATATTGTAAGTTCACGTGTAGCAAGCTCTGGCATACGTCTGTTCAGACGTATGGGGATGAATGTACTTTTGGTTGCCCCTAAACCATTTATGCCCCAAAGTGATTTACCTCAGTATGAAAATCTTGAAGATGTATTGGAGAAAGTAGATGTGATTATGAGTCTTCGTGCACAACTTGAACGTCATGATACTCCTCATTTTGATAATTATGATGAGTATGCTAAACACTACTGTATAAATCACACTCGTTTAGAACAAAAGGATATTTTAGTTTTACACCCCGGTCCTGTTATGAGAAACATAGATATATCAGATGATATGCTTAATGACCCTCGCTGTAAAGTACTTAACCAAGTGAAAAATGGTGTCTATATGCGGATGGCTATTTTAAAGCTTCTTCTTTTAGATGCATAAACAATGTGGCTTACAAAAGAGGATGGTTTCAGACAAATCAACCAACTAGGTCAAAGTACTACACCATTTCTTTTTGTAGTCTCCTATGATAAAAATAAGATCTTTGCTCAACCACTTCATGATTTAGGTGAAGATATTTATTATAAATTAGAAAATTGGCGTAACTACCCTGCTAAAAAACGTATGGTAAATTTTACTTTTTCCAAATCACCTATAAGCTTTCCCCTCTATAAAAAAGCGTTAACACGTGTCATAGAAGAGATACGTTCAGGTAATACCTACTTGTTAAATCTTACTTTTAAGACCCCTATAGAGACAGACCTTAGCCTAAAAGAAATTTTCACCTATGCAAGAGCTAAATTTAAACTCTACTTTAAAGATGAATTTATCTGTTTTTCACCTGAACGTTTTGTTAACATAGAAAAAAACCGTATCTCCACATACCCCATGAAGGGGACAATAGATGCAAATATACCTCATGCAAAAGAGCGTATATTAGCAGACAAAAAAGAGATGGCTGAACATATTATGATAGTTGACCTTATGCGTAATGACTTAAGTATCATCGGTTCAGAAGTAAAAGTAGAGGCGTTTCGCACAGTAGAACAGATAAAAGCGGGAGAGAAAGAGCTTCTTCAAGTTAGTTCAAAAATCACCGCAAAACTTCCAGCAAATTGGAAAAGTAACATTGGTACACTTCTTCATCAAATTTTACCCGCAGGTTCTATTAGTGGAACTCCAAAAAAAAGTACGATAGACATCATTCATCATATAGAAGATTATGACAGAGGATTTTATACCGGTGTTTTTGGTGTTTTTGATGGTCAATCACTACGTTCAAGTGTTATGATACGATTCATAGAAAAAAAGAACCATAAACTATTTTACAAAAGTGGTGGAGGAGTTACCATAGATTCTACTGCAAAAAGTGAATATACTGAACTTTTAGACAAAATCTATTTGCCATTTTAGTAAAATTAATTTAACCGATCTGCTCTATGTTTCCATTGGTACACTTTATCTTCTTTTACTTTAGAGAAATAGAGCTCCCCTGAATTCCTCCAAGGGTCTATAATAATACCCTCTTCTATAACTCCACCTTTTACAACTACACCTTTTTTTACAATGACTAATGCATTATGTTCAAACAAATATTCTCCTATATTTGCACCTACTAAATGAAACTCAACATATGAATAACGAGGTAAAAGATATATATAGAGAGCATCACTCCAATGATAGCAAAGTCCTTTTTCTCTTAAACCTACATTGACTAATGTATTGTGAAAAAGTGCGGGAGAGGTAAGTTTAAACTCTTTAACTAAATGAGAGGTTTTGTTAAAAATGTCTTTAGAGAGTAAAAGGGCTTGCTGTTGAGATATAGTTGCATCTAAACTTTCTAGTAGTTTAGCTAACTGCATACGTTTTGCTGGCGTTACATTTGGAGGAGAAACACTACAACCTACTATGAAAAAACAGAGACAAACACTACAAACTAATTTGTGCATACTGCCCATAAATATAAGAAGCCATCATAAACATCATAGTAACCATTATCACTAAGTATATCCAAACCCATTTAGGATTTTTAGAGACCATAAATCCACCTATTAGACCGATAATTAATCCACCAATATGTGCACTTACGTCTACAGAAGGGATACTAAAACCTAAAACTAGGTTAATCACAATAATAATACCAAAGTCTTTCATAAATGCTTTACTTTGCTTTTTAATCCTCTCTCTAAAGGCAAGAAAAAAACCTGCTAGTGCTCCAAAAACACCGAAAATAGCACCTGATGCACCAATACCTACACTCACAGGATGTATATATTGTGAGACTAACCCACCTATAAGACCAGAGACAATGTAAAGTATAATATAAGATTTTTTTTCAAAATAGATCTCTGCTCCACGCCCTATGAGATAGAGTGAAAACATATTCATTAGTAAGTGTGTCATACCTGAGTGTAAAAACATAGCAGTAAAGAGTCTCCACCATTCACCGTTAAGTACAGTAAACGGTCCATACAAAGCACCCATATCTACAAGTGTTTCTAAATCCATATCTATGATATCTTGACTTAAAAAAGCAGATACGACATAAACGATAAGATTAATAATAATCAGCGTATAGGTAATTTTATATTTTTTAAAATCTTCTATCATTATAGTTTAACAGATAGCCTCAGAAAAAATTACACCATCAATACCAAGTCTCGCAATTTTACTTATCTGTTTCTCATCATGTATAAGTACTAATATTTTCGTATCAAAAAGATACTCTTGTGCAATAGGTTGTATGACACAAGCCACATCCTCTTCACATATAATAAAGTTCGCTTCTAAAGCATTACAGAAAATTGCATCATTAAGTGCACTGACAGTTACAGCATAAGGAATATCATTATCTTGACAATATTTTGCCAATTCTATAGAGTCAACTAAAGGTTCAAGTAATACTATACTGTTGATTTCTGTATTTTTAATATCTTCTTTTGAAAATACCTTCATAAAGCAACTGCTATTTATCCATTTATGTCCAATTAATATCATACTGACTCCTTTTTAATAATTTACACTACACACTCATCACAATAGTATTGACCCTTTACAATAATACTCTCTTTTACTGTAACAAATGTACCACATTTTTTACACTCAACCAGAGTATCCTGATCAAGTTTTTTCTCTTCAGAACTTCGTCCAATTTTTGGAAACCTTCCTCCAAAAAACTTATATATTAATATCCCTGCTATCGCAAAAATAATTAGTTTTAAAATCATTTACTGACCTTTAATATAGAGATAGTTACGTCGGTTTTTCTGTACTATATCATAATTTAACTGATGTTGTACATCTTCTAGTTCATCAAAAATACGAGAGCCTTTGTAAAAAAGATACTCTGTGGAAGCAGAACTAATATTTTTGGTTAAATCCAATAATAAATTTGTATTAGTAACTGCACGCGAAGAGATAAGCTCAAATGCATCATGCTCTACAAACTCGACTCTTTGAGCCTCAACCTTTACATTGGAAAGTTCCAAGTCTATGCTAGCATATTTAAGAAATGAGACCCTTTTTTTAAGGGGTTCAGCAAGTACTACTTCTGTTTGAGGAAGAGCAATAGCTAACACCAACCCAGGAAAACCAGCCCCTGTACCAACATCTAAAAGTGTTTTAGGTTCTTTTATGAAACTCAAAGGGTAAAGAGAATCTACTATATTAGTATATATATCATCGACTGTTTTTGCTCCAGTTAAATTATGCACTTGATTCCATTCATTTAAGAGTGAAGAAAAATTTTCTAATTTAACTATAATATTACTCTCTAAAGAGATACCCTCTTTTTCTAAGTATTGTGAAAGATTCACCTTTAATTTACCTCTATCAACTGGTTATCAAGAAGCTTATCAACAAATAGTAACAAATCTTTTTCTAAAACATCATACTCCACATCATACTCTTCAAGTAAAACATCAAGAACCTCTTTAAGAGATCTGTTCTTTTCCATAGCTTGCCATATTGAAGTACCTACTGCATCAAGACCAAAATAATTCTCACTATTCATATCAAGCAGTACCATCTCCCCATCTACCTCTTGGGCAAAAATAGTATCTGCAAAAGTTACCTTTTTATTTAAATCCATGCTATCTCTATCCTGTTATTTTTTTAAAGGTTTTGTATTTTTATTTACCAAACTACTCCAAGGTACTTTGTTAAAATTAGCACTATAAGTTGATGGTGTTCCTCTTGTTCCAAGCTCTCTTACTGCTTTCATTGCATTATCTATTGCAATTTTTGTATCTGTTGAGTATGCAAAAGGTTTTTTATCGTTTTTGATAAGTGCCTTATACTCTACAGAGTTATGTAGTGTTATTTGCGTAAGTCTCTCTTTTTTTTGAGCATCATCTTTACCTTGCATAATCCACTCTATCATTGCAGGTGCTTTTTTATGAAAAGAGAGTGGGTAGAAGATAACATGAACTGTATACTCTTCTAGTTTCCCCTCTGCAGCTTTTTCAAATTTTTTACAGTAACTACACTCAGGGTCAGTTACCAGGTAAATCTCTTTACTACCTGTTCCATAACTAAAAGAGATACCATCTTTAATCAATTTAACATTTTTAGGAAATTGTATTTGATTTCCCTCTTTATCATATCCATTACCAAAATAGACCGCACCTGTCTTTTTATCAAGAAATGCAGTAATTACTCTTGTTCCTCTTTTAGTTTTAGATGCTAACTTTAAAAAATAGACACTATCTTTATCGATACCATCAATCACACTTATTGCAGATTTTTGAAGTGCTTTGGTATTGCTCTTAATCTCTTTTAACTTTTTAGCATCTAATTTAATAACCTCTGCATTTAAATTTATTGCTAGCATAACGAACAATAAACCCATCACCAATATACTTTTTTTCATATTCATTCCTTTTATGTACTGTTTTACTATGACATTATAATCATATTAAATAAATAATAAACCCCTACTGCAACCTAAGCGTAACATCACCAAGCAGATTACCATTCAAGATAGCATCTTTGTAGCTAGCTCCTAAGTGTTGCTTGGTATGAAGTACAGCCTCTCCCAATGTCTTACCCTCTAGCAGGTACTCTGTGA
>JAYEHY010000061.1:0-15004 GCA_034659695.1 Campylobacterota bacterium
GATGCGCTTTGATTCTCTCTTCTTTATAGTGATAGATAGGACGTACTTTTAAATCATGTTTTGTTATTCTAAAAGACTCTTCTACTTGCCATAGATTACTATATTGGTGTAGTAGTTCCTGATCTGTCCCGAATTTAAATCCGAAGTGCAAGTTGGGGATTTTATTCATTGAGCAGAAAGCATATTCTCCTGATTATGATTTTATATTTTTATAGATCCCCCATAAAAATAGTAATCCAAAAATAATGTATATCCATAAATAATTTCTTTTTTTTGAATTATTATCTTCTTCCATCTCTTTTTTATGATACATTTTTGAAAGTTTTGGATTTATACCTTGAAGTAAAGTTGCCAATTTTTTATTGATTTGATTTTGGTACTTTATGATAATTGTTCTGTCTTTAAATTTCGAAATGCTAACAAGAGATTTTTTATAATAATTTATTTTCATATTAACATCTTTACTATTTAGTGCTTGAAGTATGAAAAGATTTGCTTCTGTTTCTGGTGAATAGCATGAAGATAAAGACTTTTGAAGTAGTTCTATTTTCTTATCTTGTATCTTTTTATAATGGACTGATAAAATAGGAAGCTAATTCAACAGTATTTATTTCTAAATAAGATAAAATAAGAACACCCCTGTCCTTCTCCTAAAGTGCATGCTTTTTGATAAAATCTATAGGCTTCTGAGTTATCTACTTTAACTCCTTCACCATGTTTATACATCCACCCTGCATGAGTACAAGCACTTTTGTCATCTAGTGCACATGATTTTTTAAAAAATTCTAATGATTTCTTCAAATTTTTTGGTGTATCGACTCCGTCACGATACTTTACTGCTGTAGCATAACATGCTGATGCACTTTTATGTTTACAAGAATTTTCATATGATTCCATAGTAGAATTTACGACAGGAGAAGCCGAGACTAATTCTAGAGAAACATCATTTTTAAAGGAGAGTAAAAATTCATCCCCACCCAAAGAACTTCTATCTATAGGTACTTGGACATTATTTGTAAGCTCCTGTACTCTATCTTTTACACTACCCATAACAAGCCTAATGTCTTTTTGTAACTTTAGCTTTTCTAAAAGTGCTATGGCATAGGGGCTATGCTTACTTCCATCTACATCATCTTTCGCTAAAGTACCTGCTTGGGTGGAAAATGAGTTTCTACATGCATCAAAGAAAACTACACCAAATTTAGATGCTTTAGCTACAGTAGTTTGTAGTTCATTAAGTGAAATGAGTTTACGTGGTAAGTTTTCTTTACTTAAGTTGTGAGTATCTATAGGAATTGCATAGTTTTTACCATCTACTCCTATACCGTGACCCGCATAAAATAGCACAGCAACATCAGCTTTTTTCGCCTCTGTAGAAAATTTTGATATTTGTCTATCTAGCTTATCCATATCAACATCATAAACTTCAAGTACTTTAAAGTTTAAACTCTCTAATGTTTTCTTAATCAGCTTAGCATCACTGATAGGATTTTTAAGTTGAGTTTGACTACTGTAGTTTTGATTTCCTATGACCAAAGCTACTTTTGACTGGGCTTCCAGAGTCACTATTACCATAATACATAAAAATAAATAACGCATCTCTTCCCTCTTCTCAATAAAGTATCAAATTATAGCTAAGTCAGTTCCAATAAAGGTAAAAAAGTTACCTATCTTCTTGCCACACACTTCACTTTCGCTCACTTATAAACTCTCGATGATTATACACAGCACCTCTGCCCTTGCCTTTTATCTTAACAAAAGGTTCCCCTAAACTCTCATACATTACTTTTTCTTCTACTGGATTAGTATGGATATCAACTTTTATAGGAGTATCTGCGCTGTCTAGTAAATGTTTAAACTTCATATCTAAGTTGTTTAAAAACTGAATCTCTTCTTTGTCGTAGGGTTGTGTTTTTGTATCTAATTCTTTTACTTTTTCAATGAGCATACTAAATGTTTCACTTTTTGGAAAGAGTTTTAGCTCTTGTATGACAAGATCTAGTACTTTAGAAATGTTGTTTTCTAAAAAAGCTTCTGTACGATTATCTAAAAACATCCCTTTTAGTCCACCTGTGTAGCTTTGTTTTTGATAGAGGTTCATTATGTATTTACTTTGTGTGTAGTAACCCTTAAAACTATTGGTCTTATTATCTTCAAGAAGTTGCTTGTAGATAGCAAAGTCATAGGCGTAGATGTTATCTAATATAAGATTCATATCTTTTTTTAGGCTTTCTACTTGTTGACTATAGTTTTCATATTTACTCTCTGCAGGTAGCTTGTTTACAAGAACTGCAGAGATATCCATTACTGTAGGGTAACCTCTTACATTTTTACCATCTATAAACGAAGTGAGCTTGTCTTTTTTCCTTTTTACTTGACCTACGTAAGGGTAAGTAAGCTTGGAAAATATATACCCATCAGGGCTAAAACGTGAAGGCAAAAGTTTTAGTGCTAAAGTTGCTTTTGGGATGTCTTCTGCTTTTATCTGAGTAGTATCTATGATACGTTCGTTTATCTTTGGATAGCGTTCCAAGCTATTTACATACGCTTGCACAGCTGTGCTTGTGTTGTGTTCATCCTTGAGTACTGCTATAGCTAAATCATCCCCTTCCCCACTCAACACTCTTAGCTTCTCTTCTATCTGCTTGTAAAGCTTAGACAGTGGTTTAAGTGTTTTTACTAAGTAAAGAGTATTTTGCATCTGTTCTGTAGCCACAGTTTCTGTCACACCTATAGCACTATGTGCGTTTACCATAAATGGCATGTAACTCATGTACTTTAATGCTAAAAAGTATGAAGAAAGCTTAGCATTTTTGGTGTATTTCGCACGTACTTTGAACTGAGTGTAGTCCATCTTGACTTTAGCAATAGGAGAAGAGACTATACCCTCATGTTTTTTTATGAGTTTTAACTCTTTTTCTGCCAAAGTTAGAGCGTCTTTAGGTGCATCGGTACTGTTGATATCTAAAAGTTCATTGAGTACCAACACATAAGCCAAAGCTTCTTTTTTCTCTGGGCTATAATCTTTAAGTAAGTTTTCCTTAAGTCCTAGTGCCAATTCTTGAAAAAGCCCAATCATCTCTTCCTCTTCCATCTTTGTGATACTTTGTTGCTTAAAGAGGTAAGTCGATGTAAGTATGAAATCTAACGTTACATAGTTAGGGACTTGTTCTTGTCGGTTTTGTTCGTAGAGGGCGAAAAATGAAGGGGTAGTTTCACTTATAATAAGTTCTTTAGCAAGTGCAAATGTACTTAAAAACATGTAACTTACTAACACTAATATTCTTTTCATGTAATATCCTTTGATTGATATAGTTTATACTAACTATGCTAGAATTTTTCCCTTGAATAAAATAAAGTATATTTAATTTTATTTAAAAAATATCGAATTCATAAAAATTATTTAAATTATTTTCTTAGGATATTATAGTAATTTCCAATTGTTAATCTAGTGGAGTACATATTGTAGAACAACCTGCAGTACCCCAATTTGTATGACTTTCATCTTTAGGTTCACAGATTTCATTAATCTTGTTATTTGTAGCTCTATCAATGTAATTATCTATAATACCGTCACCACACCAAGTAATCTTATAGGGTTGAATATCAATTTTCTTTCTTGGACCTATCCACTCGTTCCCAATCTTTGCATAATAGGTTACATTATACTTAACAACTATATTATCATTAGCTCTAATTTTAGGAAAGTAATGAATGGAATATTTTGACTTACTTTCGAAAATTATTTCAGAAACAGTCCTCTTTTTTAAAATATACTTTTTCTCTTTTAACGTGGAAGTAATATCAAATTTTGGATTTTCTTTACCATTATAATTATTTTTTTCACTAAATGTACCAGAAACTTTATTAATCCCAATATCTTGACTTTTTGCTTGAAACCGTTGAAAAAAATTATAAGAATATCCATGTCTTAATTTAATAACAGGTAAGACATTACTTCCTTCTTCTTCTAACGCTGCTAAAGTTTCTCCATCTACTGACTTCTTTAAACTTAAATCTGTAGGTAATATAATTTGATTTCCATAACTCTCACGCAAAAAAACACTAGAAGCCAAATTAGCTCTATAGATAGGAGACTGTTCATATTTTTTGGACACATCATTAGCTACTTTCCCCAAAATATTACGAATATCATCATTTTCTTTGAGTCTATTGCTCAAGGCCGTAGCATAAGGACTCATATTACCAGTTCCATCATCAGCTGTGTCTCCTGCACTTGTGGCAAAGCCTATAACCACTTGCCCATCTGTGGGAGTGACCTGTCCTAGACCTTTTTTAGCAGATGCACCCTTATGTTTTCCATTTTGAAAATACTTGATCAAAGGGTTGTCTCTACAGGCATCAACTAGTACTATGCCATACTTTGCAGAAGTAGCACTCTGTATAAAATAATCTAAATCAACCAAACCAAATAAGTCTACAGGTTTTTGAGGATTTGTTTTAGCAGGAAGCATATAGTTAGTATTATTCACTTGCATCCCATGCCCAGAGAAATAGACCAATGCTATCTCAGCATTTCTTGCTTTTTCACTAAAGTTAGCTAATGCTGTTTCCATTTTGGACTTTGAAGCATTTTTAATGACTTTTATATCTAAATCCTTAAAGCCTATCTCGCTTAGTGTCTTTACTATACCATCTACATCATTAAGTGGATTAGAGAGCGGACTAAAGCTATAGTCATCGTTACCTATGAGTAGGGCTATTTTATTTTGTGCAAAAACATAACTAACACCACTCAAGAACAATAAACCAATCAATAAAAATCTTTTAAAAAACATTTCACACCCTCAATAATAAAACTAAAATATTATACCAAATAACACCATACAATAATCATAATACTTACCCATAACCACACTTAAATAAATATTGTCATTTGGAATGAGACTTAAAAACATAATGTTTGCCAATACATTTGCAGCAGGCAGAAAAATCCAAGCAAAAGTAAAGCCGACCTCTTTTAAGTCTGTCTGACCATAGTGGGTTTCATGCCAAGTACTATGCATATGAAATGCCATACTAAAACCCAATATTCCCAATAGAATACTGTGAAATTGAGTGGGAGCTAAATACATAACTACGAGTACTAATGCACTTAAAGTAGGGGAAAAATAAGGGGCAATTGTGATAAGCCAATTCCCTCCACCTACACCACAATAGTTCATATGTCCACCATTTGAAGCTGTGACTTTTATATTTGTAACTTTATGAAATGTTGCCAAGGCAAATATGCTATGTGTCAATTCATGTTCAAAGGTTGAGAACCATCCATTAGCTATGTTTTTAATAAATACTTTCCAAACAATAATATATATACCTATCCCAACCAATAAAGGATAATATTCATCTTTCCAACGAATCATAATCTGTATAATCTCAAAAAGCTTAGGTATCATAAATGGCACAGAAACGAGTAAAACTAACACTATAGGATATTTTAAAAAATCTATAATTCTATTATAACTAACGATGGCACTTTGCATATTGTCTCCTTTTATAATCTTTATACTAAAGAGAAATCCTTTTACCCTATATTTAGATTAATGAAAAAATGGGGGGAATATTTGTTTTATTTAGTATAATTATGTACAAGGAGAAGAATGATGACAAAAATACTACTTTCACTTGCACTAACAGTAACTATGTACGCAGAATGTACACAGTCGCAGTACAATAATGCCATACACATCTGGGGAAATTCCATACATAAAAAAGGTACACAAAAGAGAAACTTACTCACTAAAGCAGACAATGCCTGCCCGAATATACCCATAGTGTTATTAGACCTCAAGATACTTGAAGCAGAGCATAATTCAAGTAGCAATATGGATACGTTTAAAAATCTTAAGAATCTTAGCAATACACTTTATATAGATGACACTGAACGTCAAATAAAACACAAATATAATACTGCCATCATCATTAATGTATTATGGTTAAACTATCTTGAAAAACAAGAAGCTAAATTAGCATCCCAAAAGGGGCTTGATACTACAGAAATAGTTACATACCAAAAGTGGATAAAACAACTCAAATCAAAACGATCTACAGACGATATACTTAAAGCTATTAGTACTATAGGAGGTCTATATAAGGCCGATTTACTTTTTGATAAAAACAAATTCAAAATAAAAAATAAGCCTCTCGCCCAAGATATCATATCTACTATACATGCTGAGCTTAAAAACAATAAAGATGCACTCTTCGGCCTAGAAGGTGGTGCAAGTTCTGAAGGCAATGCAGCATACAACAATACCTTATCTAAGAATAGAGCAAAATCGTTAAAATCTATGATTTTAAACCAACACCCGCAGTATAAAAACAATATCAAAGTATTTGCAGCAGGTGAAAGCCAGCTAGTGTGTGAAGCTGGTCTCCTTCCTGAGATTAACCCCCAAGGTGAATACCAGTGTATCACAAAAGAAGATAGAGAAAAAAGCAGAAGAGTAAGCATAAGGAGAGTAAAATGAAAAAAATTATCGTAACATTAGTACTATTAGGTACCATGGGTATAGCAGAAGATCATGCACTTATAGTTGGGTGTTGTAGTGAATACAAGAATGGTAGTATCCCAGATCTTCAAGGCACAAAAAATGATGCAAGACATGTTAGAAATGTACTACAAGATAGAGGGATTAAAACACAAAATATAGACTACCTTGTAGAAAAAGATGCTACCTATAAAAACATAACACAAAAACTAAAGTCAAAAGAATCTAGTAATCTAAAGAATGGAGATACACTCTATGTTTATTACTCTGGTCATGGTACAAGTACAGGGGACAGAAGTGACTTTTCTACTAAACTCACAAGTGATGCTGACATACTCAAAAGACTTAACAATTCTGCAGGACTCATTACCTATGACTTTGACATTAATCATCCTGAAGATACACTTATCATCACTTCTCGTGATTTTAAACCTACTTTTAAAAAGTTAGATGACAAAGGTGTCAAAATAGTCTGGATTGCAGATGCTTGTTATGCGGGTAATGCGTACCGTTCTGCCAATAGTGTAAAATCTAAATTTGTTACTATAAATAAAGACAATTTTGGGTGGATTCCACCTAAAAGCCAAACCGACTATAAAAATCTTATTTTTTATGGAGCATCAGTAAGTACCATAACTACACAAGAAATAACATACAAGGGTGAAAAAAGAGGTGCATTTTCAGTAGAACTAGTAAACTGTCTAAATAAAAATTATGGATCTTCTACAATCAGCAATAAAAATTTAAAAAACTGTTTAGAAAAGAATTATGCAAACTTTGTTTTTGACTCCTCAGTCTATCCTATAGGTGACAGACTTGATACACAAACAGTTATCGGTGCCTCATCAAAGCACGTAAACTCACAACAAAATATGACAAACTTAAGCTTTAAAGAAAAACTTTTTGCACTCCAAAATGACACAGCCCCACTTAAGCTCAATGTTTATTCTGATGATACTCCGAATCTCTCCATAGATACATTTTGTTTTGGCGAGACAGTAAACATAGACCTACAAAATCCAACAAATAATCTAGCTGTATTTACCCTAGACAATAAAAACAAAATGATTATGATCTACCCTAACAAAAAAAGTCTACCAAATCAAAACCTAAAACAAATCATTCAAATGGAAGTACAAGATCCAGTAGGCACAGACAAAGTAAAAGTATTTGCAGTTGATGATGCGAAGACCTATGCAAACATCTGGAAATACAGAAACAAGGAATTTGGAGTGCTCTCATCTGCTGATGTAGAGACTATCTATACTGCTCTTAATAAAAGCAAGAAATTTCAAAGTACTCTTGTAGAAGTAAAAACCATTAAAACACCTGTTAATGAATGTAGAAAAGGTGATAAATAATGCAAATCTTTAAAATCGTAATATTGGCTTCACTTCTATCAGTAAGTGTTTTAGCAGAAAACTTTGCACTACTTGTGGAAACATCTAGTGGATCTCCTATCAATACAGATAAAGACATAGTAACTATGAAACGCATACTTGGAAGTGGCTACACCTACACTATCCTCAATCAAAAAAATGCTACCTCTTCCAATATCAGAGCAGAACTTGAAAAAATGTCTAAACTAAGTAAAGATGACACTTTTGTATTTTATTACTCTGGTCATGGAGCTAGGTTTGCAAATGGTGACAGTACAGAAAAAGATAAGAGGGATGATTTTTTAGTCACAAGTGACATAAAATGTAGCAATAACTACATAAAAGGTGTACTAACAGATAATGAATTAAACTATCTTTACTCTAAAATACCTGCTAAAAAAGTTGTATTTATAGATGCATGTCATAGTCAAACAATGTATAAAAGTCTTAATGGCCATACAAATAGCAAACTTTACAAAGGCTGCACTAAATATACTATGACGCAAGGGTTTAAGACTGACCCAAAGTTTTTAAATGCTAAAGTCAATAACCTACTCCATTTTGGTGCGGCTAAAGAGAAAGAGGCTGCTGAAGGTAGTGGTGGAGGTGGTATATTTACACTTGCTCTAGAAAAGTCTTTAAAAGAAAATGGAAACATTCCACTTTCTACATTTATCACCAAAGTGAAAGAAAACATAAAGCCTATAGCTTCTATCTACCCTAAAGCCAATGGAGAATTCATACCCTCTCTTGATGCCTTTGGTGTAGACAAAAGCCGTATATATACAAAAGATATTTTTGCTGTAGTAAAGCCTAAACCTAAAGAAAATAGCTTTAAAGATTTACTAGAAAGTAAGCTAGGGAATCTTAAGCTACAAATACATGGAGAAAAAAGTCAATTTACTTTAGGTCAAGCCATAGTACTAAAATCAAGAATCCCTGATGAACAAAGCCATATCTACCTCATAGACATACTAGATAAAAACCACTACAAGCTCTTAGATACCCGTATATCAGATGACTGCATCGCCTTAACCTCTGCATCTCAAAGAATGTGCCAATACACAGACTTTGTAGGCACAGCTCCATTTGGAAAGTCAGAACTCTATATGATCATCACGAAGAAACCTCTACTCTTTGATGCTCCTACTAAAAATATAGTGCCTGTTGCTATACACATAGAACAACAACTTAGAAAACGCTCTTTTGAAGTGGCAAAGGTTTCATTTACGGTTAATCCGTAAATGAACTTAGGCAACTACTTAAGATTATACATCTTGATATGCTATAAAAATAGGACCTAAAAAAGCTAGAGCGAATGCTAACAATAATGCTCCTAGACTCAAAAGCACAACACCATCAGAAAAATGTAAAAAGACTAATCCGATAACTCCTATCAATATATCCATATATGTTACATAGTTTCGTCCATATTCATCTGTATGAGAACCTATATATTTAGAAAATATCATAGGGATAAAAAAATAAGCTTGATAAAATTCCAACAAGTACATTGCTATGTGTAAGAATATATATAATGGGAGCAAAGAGAAAACTAGCCCTAATTTAAGATAAAATATTAAAGTACTGTACCCCATGTCCTGCATAGTAGACTACAGCGATGTCAGACTTTTTAAGCTTCTTAGTAAAAACATTTATGATCTCTTTCATTTTATACGCTGTTTTGATATCTTTCCTGAGCATCACCTTAAAACCCACATCTCCCAGTGTGCTGGCAATTAGGTCTGCATCATTCGTAGGGTTTGCTAGCCTTCCCTCACTATAAGCTGAGTTCCCTATGACAAGAGCAATCTTTTTAGCTAATGTCACATCCATCAGTATTAGTATTAGTAAAAATATACGTGTATACTTCCTTTTTATTTATCTTTCATGAATTTGAAAAACAAACTCACCGTCTTCATTATTTTTATCAAACTGTGGTGTCTGTTTTTCACCCGTCTCTTTTGCAACTTTTGTCTTGATATACATTGCCAGTTCACTAAACGTTGCAAAATGATCACTGTCTTCTAAATCTAAATTACCCTCATCAAGTGCTTTTAGCAAATACTTTGTAAAAGGAGAATGCTTCCCTTGACCATCAGATACCATTTCATCTGCACCCGCGGTTAAAATATTGATAGCTTTTCGTTTTAACAACTTATCATAATAATTCATATCTCCACTTTTAGGTTGCGCTAAAGCCCTAGTATTAAAAGTGAGCCCACTAAAACAACTGTCCAGTGCCAACATGACATGCTTGGCTTTAAAATTGTATGTATACTTTTTAAGGTTATCTAAACTTATAGCTGATTCATCATAGTCTATGGGCTCATTTGACTTTAAACTGGCATCAAAATCATAAGGGATAATGTATCCCACCCTATTACCATTTTGAAGGCTGATGCCCTTCCCATGACCTGCAAAATATATAAAAATACTATCATCTTTGGAAAGCTTTGTCTTAATATTTTTAATTGCATTCAATATATTTTGTTTTGTTGCTTCTTTTGTTAAAATTTCAGTAACATCAAAACCAGAAATCATCAATAACTTCGATACTGCTTCAGCATCATTCTTTGCATTAGGTAAATACGATATATCTTTGTTTTTGTATTGTTCTATTCCTATAACTATCGCGTATTGCTTTTTATACCATTTATTCAAGTGAATAGAATGGTCTTTATAGAATAAATAATCATTTGGTTCAGTAAAAAATTTAGAAACATATTTTTGCAGGTTGTTTTCAGTGTCGGAAAGATACTGCAATGAGCCATCTTTATCTAGTTTACCTTTTATTCGTCCATTCTTAACGTCATCTTTGATGTTTTCATCATTATTGTGCCCAAAAAGAGATATATAATCATCTGTTATAGTGTATCGAAAAATTGAATATTTGTTTTCTTCTGTTTCCAAACTCATATATTTCCTGGAATCCAATTTAGTTAATCTTAGATTAAAACATTTTTTATTTCCATCATCTTCTATACCACAATACTTTAATTGATTCAAATTAGGTTCTATTGTAAACTTGTTTTGCCCATACATCCAGTTTCCAATAAGCCTTTTATCCAAAAAAGTTTTTGAACTCTTAGAACTTGAAAGAGGTTTATTTGTAGGTATCATACCAGGACCACAACCCACAAGTAAAATTACAACTAAAAAACCATAAAGATAATACTTTAAATAACTAATCACATATACTCCTAAAATTTTTGAACTATCATACTCCGAATTTAAATCCGAAGTGCAATCTTCTTATTAAAAATCATACCTAAATTAACCTAAGCTACTAATTCTATTCCATAAAATACCTCATAGGGAGTCCTCCAATTAAGTGATTTTCTTGGTCGGTGATTAAGCGTATCTTCTATGATTTGTATCTCTTTTTTTGTAAGCTTGTCAAAGCTGCTTCCTTTTGGAATATATTGCCTGATCAAGCCATTGATATTTTCATTTAATCCCCTTTCCCAAGAGCTGTAAGGATGACAAAAATAGTAGTCACATTCTAAGGAGTTAGATACTATAAATAGGTAACTTTTCATACATACACACCCCTTTTAAGAACAAAAAACCTCGCGAGGCTCACGCCACCTTTTGTGTGACTGCCACCCCAAACCTCCTTACTTAAAACTACCGTCTCTCAGCATACACTTTTTTTTAAAGAACAAGAGTCAAAATTACTGTCTGACCAACGAACTAACGCACACACAAGGCATAGTAACGGCTACTCTTATAGCGCCAACCTTCTTCGCAAAAGCCGAAATAGACACCCCACGCGCTAGAAGAATCTCCCTCTCTTCTAGTCCAGTACCAAGCATTATCACTAAATCCTTTTCGTTTATAGCAAGATTGATAGGATTTGTTTTCTCTGTTTTTACTCCATTCAGCACTATTGTCTGCATCTGCAATTCCCCCACAAGATGAGATAACGCTATGTAAGTCTGCTCTACTTGGCAGTCTTCCTCCACTGGCTCTACATATCTTTTTGGCATCTTGCCAACTGGCTTCGCATACTCCTTTGTATATCTTGCCTCCATTGGCTTTACAGATGCTGTGGCTTGGGGTAATCCATTTGGAGTTTGAAGTGACTTTAGGGGCTTTGGCTAATTTAGAGAGTACGATATCATAATGGCTATCTTTTTTTAGATTTATTGTAAACTCTTTTGTTTTATACCCTTTTAAAAGTATTCTTAGTACATATTTCCCTTGTTTCAGGGCTATACCATCATAATAAGCTGGTACTATATTCATAATCTTCACTGTCGCATGGCTTGGTGTTGGGTTTATGGTTAGTGTATATTTGTTATTTGTAGTGATAACAGGCGTTCTTTCTTCCTCTACTTCTCTCTTCTTCAACAAACCAGTAGTTGTAGATTTTGCTGGTTTAGTATTTTGAATATTATCTATTTGGTCTTCTTTTTGCACATTCAAAACCACACTTGGCACTCTCTTGGCAAAAACCACAGGTATCTGAGTCTCATTCGTTTTGTTTGAGACATCATCTGAGATATTAAACCCCATATCTCTTATGCTCTGGTTAGGTTGTTTGATGTTTTCTATAAGTGCATTAATAAAGTTTTGATTGTCTCTAGCTATCTTCCCTGCTTCTGTGGCATAGACTACAAGTGTGCCTTTAGGGGTGATGAGCTGTCCCAAGCCTTTTGTGCCACCTTTTGCTCCTGTGGGCACATCTCTACATGCATCTAGAAATAGCATATTTACTCTATTATTCGCAGCATCAATTGTTTCTAACATCTCATCTATACGCAAAGCGTGGTGTTTGATTTTGAGTCTTTTTTGGGTATCTACATTGGTAGGGATGAGATAACCTCTATGTTCTAACTGACAACCATGTCCTGTATAATATAGAAATCCTATCGTACTTCTGTCTTTAGAGAGTCTATATCTAAATTGCTCTATGGACTCTTCTAAATGTTCAGAGTTTAGGTTTGATTTAATTTGTACATGAAAGCCTAAAGCGGTAAGACTCTTTTCTAGCCTTCCCACATGAGATGAAGGATCATCTAAGACAGTAATGTACTTATAGTCATGATTGGCGATAATCAAAGCTTCTCTTGGCTGTGCATGTAGTAGGCTTAAGAGTAATAAAAAGAGAGTAAACAGTTTCATAAAAAAATCTTTGTGTTAAATGATAGAGATTATTGGATTACTTGATAACAACATTGCGAAATTGGACAGTTTCAACTTTTCTTTTACTTATATTAAGATATATATCTAGCACAGTAAATTGTGTTGCATTTTCTTGAATATCATTAAATACCAAAGATGCTTTAACAGGTACATCTTTAATTAATTTATGCGTGATGCTACGCTCTGAAGATTTATTGACTATTTTTCCCATACTAGGACGATATTGGAAGCCATGTTCATCATAAGCTTCAGTTCTTCTGTTTGATTTTACATATAAGCTTGCCTTAAAATCTTCATCTTTATTAATTACCACAAAATTACAAGTTGCCCTTGTGCCATCACGTTTACATTGGATTAGGTCAACCTGTAGATTACCTTTAGATTTAGTTTTTGAAATAGTGGGCTTAGGTAGATTTTCATGGGTATTGACGGTGATACTCCCCTTTGACTTCTTCAAAATATCAATTTCATTTTGAAAACAAATAAGTGATTTTTTCAAATCATCAATGGTTAAATTCTCACTAGAATCTATACAACTTGAATACGACAATACACTACCAAACAGAAGTGTTAAAAACAAAAAAACTTTCATACTTTATATCTTTTATTATTTTTGGAACAAACATTCGACAGGGTCATTATCTGTACCATGACAAGATATCTTTTTTTTATTAAAAGAGTCATGATTTGATATATTTTTCTTAGAAAAAATAAACTCACCATCGATAGAAACTTCATACCACGGTGATTGTTTATTATTGGTTTCTGACTTCACTTCGGTCCGAACTTCTTTGAGCATTAACTCAATAGGTACATTGGGTTTTTTCATAAGAGAAATCAAATGCTTTGTATAGGGGCTATTTCTTCCTATACCATCTAAAGCAACCTTCCCTGGTGCTGTAGAGTATGCAATAAGTGTTCCTTCTAATCCAGATATCTTTGCTAGCCCTCTTTCTGCACTACGAGAAAAGCTCTTGAACGGATTACTACGACAAGCATCTAAAATAACAATATTTAATCCACTTTGATGCATCTCAGATAATACATAACCTGCATTAACTGCTTTATAACGTAAATGCTTGGCAACTTGCACATTCTTCATTGCAGCTATTGGTATCAGGTAATTACTTCCTTCATGCTGTATGCCGTGACCTGAATAGTAAAAAAGTCCTACAGAATTTTCATTTAGTTTTTGTCCAAAATTTTGTATTGCTGACTCCATTGTTTCTTGGTCAGCATTGGTTATGAGTGATACATCAAAATCTAACTCTTTAAGAGCGCGTGCTATATCTTCTGCATCATTGACAGGATTATTTAAAGGTTTTACCAAATAATCTGCATTCCCTATAACCAACGCAACACGTTCACGCGCATCAACCTGTATAGTACAAATCAATACCCATACCCATATCATATATATATTTCATAAATAACATTCCCTACTAAAGTTTCTTTGTTATTATACTAAATGGAGTTAATTTCTTCCCATCATAATATAACATACCCTATCATCTACCCTCACCTTTAGCTACTCTTTGAAGTTTTTTGTGACACCTTTCCCATGACGATATCTCTTTCCAAGATTAGAACAACCACGACCATTACCTAAATCACAACCTTTTTTAGAAAAATAGACAGCTTTTTTAAAACTTTGTGTGACACCTATACCCTTTGCATACTTCTTCATTTTCAAAAAAATTGGCTTCGCCCCTCACTATAGGGAGGTTTTCATACATACTAACACCTTTTTTCTAATTACATAGTGAGGCTTCGCCACTTCTTACTGTGACCACATCCTAGACTTCCTCTAGAAAAAACACACACTTTACGCATATAGGGCACCTCTAAAAATACACCCAAAAAACACATCCTTTCCAAAAAAGCCAAAAACACTCTCCCAAACAAGCTATAAATATCTAATTAAATCCCCAATACAAGGGCATTAAATGCACCATTTAGCTA
>JAYEHY010000062.1:0-3160 GCA_034659695.1 Campylobacterota bacterium
ATGTATCTCTTTAGAGTAGCCTCATCATATGGTGAAGTTGAAGTATCACTTCCAAGTTTTGCAAGAACTCTAGTAAACAAAAATACATCATAGCAATGAGGTAATAAATCTAATGAATAAATATTTTTACCATATACAACTTAGTATATATTTGCTTATCATAGGAATTTTAGCTGTTAATATCCATATTCAAATGTTAAATCTAGGCATTCCACATCCCGATGGTCATTACATTAAACCTGCATGGATGGAGCCTCTAAAAATATTTACTCAGTTGATAGCTGTGTATTGGATTTCTCTAAAAATAAAATTAAAACCTCATAACAATTTCAAAAAAATCATAATATTATTTCTGCTTTTTTCGGCGATGATGCAGTTAATTTTGAGACTCCCTCTGACATCTGGATATGTTAACGGCGGGGCATTTTTATTTACTTGGATTGCCGCATATTTTCCTCAATTAATTTGGGTTTTAATATCTTCAACTCTTATTGTTATTTTGAGTGCAAGCCAAAAAATTAGTAAATCAAAAACATACATTATATCTATTTTGGGTATCTATAGTACCCTTTCTTGGTTAATTATTATTCCATTAATTAACAACCTAACAGGTGGTCTATTGGTTTTTTTCACTCCTGCTAATCCCCAAGATATTCTCCTACCTCCATATGATTTAACGACAACTATTATTGCTTCTTTATCCTTTGTGGAGCCTACGATTGCCTATTTTATAATTGGTTTATTGGTTTGGGATAATGATTCAAAAAATAAAGTAATTGAAGCTATAAAATTAATTTTTGTTATCATGGTAATAAGCCAATCCTTGGTTAGACATATAGCATTCGTTCTTAACAGTGATTTGCCATTTGTTACAACAAATTTAAGTGTAGGTCAATTCACTTTAGAGTGGATATTTGTTGGAATAATGATTTCATTTTTATTGCCTTGGTATCACAAAAAAGTGCTTCCCGCTAAAAAAGTTAATACTTGAAACGGTTTTAATGCTGTCCACCATCATAACAACCCCTCATCTGAAAAAGAGTAAAACCCATTTTTAGACAAAATAACATGGTCAAGTAGTTCTATACCCACTAACTTAGACACCTCCTTAAGCCTTTGGGTGACTTTTATGTCTGCTCTACTAGCTGTGAGTGTTCCACTAGGATGGTTATGAGCAATGATGATACCTGCTGCTCTGTCTGCTATGGCATCGGCAAATACCTCTCTAGGGTGTACTAAGCTCTGATTTAGTGTACCTATAAAAACTGTACGAGTGTTGATGATGTGTGAAGCACCATCGAGGGTGATAGTCAGAAAGTACTCTTGTGTTTTCGTGGTAAAAGATTTGAGCTCTTCAAATACATCTTTTGCGGATGTGATGCGTCTGTTGTTTTGAATAAGGTAGCGTTTGCTAAGCTCTATAGAGGCTAGTATCTGAGACGCTTTAGCCAAACCCAAACCATGTACAGCACAAAGTTTATCTAGGGTCACATCATCAAAATCACTATCGAGTAATGCTACTATCTCTTTGGAGAGTTTACGCACATCTTTACCCTGTACACCAGAGCCTAGAAGCACGCTCATAAGCTCTTCATTTTTAAGGGCTTCTACACCTTTTTTGGCTAATTTTTCTCTAGGTTTATCATGATTATGCAATGCTTTAATACTTTTCATTTGCTATAGATAAATTAAACTTTGAAGTTTAGCTTATCTCTTCTACTCCTGCATTTCACTCTCATCTACAGTAAGACCTTCTCCGTAGCCCAAGGCTTCTTTGATTTTAGCTTCTATCTCTGCCATCATTTCTGGGTTCTCTTTAATGGTGACTTTGGCATTTTCTTTACCTTGACCTAGTTTCTCAGCACCGTAACTAAACCATGCTCCAGATTTATCAACAATATCCATTTTAACACCATAATCTATGAGTTCACCTACAAAAGAGATACCTTCACCAAACATAATGTCAAACTCTGCTTGTCTAAATGGAGGGGCAACTTTGTTTTTTACTACTTTTGCTTTCACACGGTTACCAATGCTTGACTCACCTTGTTTAAGCGTTGCTATTCGTCTTACATCTATACGCACTGAACAGTAAAACTTCAATGCATTACCACCTGTTGTTGTCTCAGGAGAACCATACCCCATTGTTCCTATTTTCATACGAATCTGGTTAATAAAAATTACGGTGGTATTGGTTTTATGTAAAATAGCGGTAAGCTTACGAAGTGCTTGAGACATCAGTCTTGCTTGAAGCCCTACATGTGTATCTCCCATGTCACCTTCTATCTCACTCTTTGGTGTCAACGCTGCAACGGAGTCCACCACTACGAGGTCAACAGCTCCTGAGCGTGTTAATGTTTCTAAAACATCGAGTGCCTGTTCTCCAAAGTCTGGTTGAGAGACAAGTAAGTTGTCAGTGTCAACACCTAAGTTTTTAGCATACACGACATCGAGTGCATGTTCTGCATCGATAAAAGCACACACCATATCTTTTTTTTGAGCAGAAGCGATAGTTTGAAGTGCCAATGTTGTCTTACCCGAAGACTCTGGACCGTAGATCTCTATAATACGCCCTTGAGGAATACCACCAATCCCCAATGCCATATCTAGTCCAAGAGATCCAGTAGAGATAGATTCGATAGGTTCAAACTCTTTGTCACCCAGTCTCATCAAGGTACCCTTGCCAAATGTTTTATCTATCTGTTTAATCGCCATATCTAACGCTTTTTGTTTATTTGCATCCATTGCCATTGTCATATCCTTAACCTTTGATAGTGAATTTTATCTAAATAAATAGATATTGTTTAGTTATGAGTACAGTTTAATATAAATTTGAAAAAAAAGGCAAAAATATGTCAAATTGTCATATTTTTGCCTTTTTATAAACATAAATTGAATCCTAACTCTACCAAATAAATTAATATTTCAAAAACACAATTTTAGCACTTTTCTATGCTATATTAAAGAAATTTAATATATTAAAGGATTTGACTATGAAAGCTGTAAAATTGATACTTGGTATTTTCCTAATGGTGCTTATGTTTACACAAGCAGAAGCTAAAAATTACGCCAACAATTATAAGGCAGGTCATAGGCATGGATGTATTACTGCAAAAGGTAACTATAGTAAGGATAAACAAGCTTACAACAATAACAACCA
>JAYEHY010000063.1:0-10674 GCA_034659695.1 Campylobacterota bacterium
CTAATATACTTATCACTAAAACTATTATCAACATAACGCCTAATCAATGATGTTTTCCCCACAGAGAAGTTACCCATTAAAACAATTTTTTTTTGTCTATTCCCCATCTTTAATCTCCCAATTAAACGTTACACATCGGGATAGAGACTCTCTATCTTTATTTTGAATATATTTTATGTTTTCAGGTGGTTTAGCTATTGCATTTACAATTATCATCTCTTCTTTTACCCCTTTATCCATTAACAATTGTTTGATTCGTAATACTCTTTTTAAAGATATTTTTTGATTCAAAAAGTACGTACCACTCGTATCTGTGTAACCACTAATTTTAATATAATAATTACTATTATTTATTATTGTATCTGATAATTTATCTAATATATCATCATATTCATTAGATATTTTAGAAGATCCCTGTTTAAAATAGATAATACTATCTAACAGTGGTAAAACATCTATATTATAAAATAGTTTTTCATTATTAAATAATACTTCCATTTTTTCTATAAAATTATTTTTAGCTTTATTATCAATAATTAATCCTCTAAATTTTATCTTATCATAATAGTATTCATACTCTATATTTGCATTATACTCTCTATTTATAGAGTTAACTATCTCTTTCATTAATTCTATTTTATAATTTTTCTTAAAATTCATATCAATAGAGTTTATTTGATTAATATGCCTATATCCTCTAAGTACTATATCTACTTTTTCTCTATCTTCCTGATAGAGAACAATACCATTAATTAGAACTTCTCCCTCTTTATTTGTAACAACATCCAAATCATAAATCATGACATTATTCTCTTTAAGTAGTGATGTTATTTTTTGTTCATTTTGTTCTATTTTATACGATTTATAATGACCATAACCATACCACCCAATAGGTAGCATTAAAAATACAAACATAAACAATACTCCAAGTAGAGGAAACTTATCTTTTGTAGTATCTTTGTTATTTTCAAAAAGTGTTGAAAGTATGGCTTTAATATTATACATATCAAGTTGGCTTGTATCTCCATCAAACTCCGATAACTCTTTGGAGTACTTTGAAACAATCCGTGCAAGGACTTTACTTAGCTTATCTTTCATATCTGCATGATTACTTGTAACTACAGCAAGATAACAGCTTCCCGCACTCTCAATGGTAATAGATGAGTTACTATACTCTATCTCCCTAATTTCACTCATCTCCTGATCACTACTAATCCAATCATTAACAAAACTTCTAATAGCACTGAGCATAGAAGCGACCATCTCTACCTCTTCTATCTTTTGATTACCCTCTTTATGCAAGTCTAATATCAAGAGTCCTGACTCTTTATGAATCAAAAACACTGTCTCTATATCTACAAAATCTGTCTCTTTTAGTAGTAGTTGTGCTTCACTGACTCCATAAAGTTTTGATTTAATTTTTCTTTTTACTCTTGCAAAGGAGAGTGAAGATTGTAGTGTATTATTAATTTCATGCATCATATCGGTAAAAGCACTACTAACATACTTACTAATCATATTACCCATAATAGGATAAAGTGCATCTACAATAGTCTCTTTTTGTTCATGCACTTGCTCTTGTATCGCAGAAGTAATAATAGGAAAAAGTATTTTTTGCAAATCTGTTGATCGATGGAGTTCATCAATCACACCTTTTGATATCAAAGGTTGTAGTGTAGCATAGAGTTTTTGCTGATTATTTTGTAAACTTTTAGATAAGATTTCTGTAATGATATTCGATAGTTTTTCTATAACAATATCTTTTTGTTGATTCTCTTCCAACGCTCTTATCTTTTTGATTAGCGTTTCAATCTTATCAATCTCCTCCTGAACAAGAAGACTTTTTAGTTTAGCATACTCTATAGACATTTACAACATCTTATCTTTAAGTTCATTTGTAATAGATGTATCTTTTAGTTTAAGTGAATATTCCAAAAACATGGAAGCCAATGAGTCTTTAGAAACATTTTTACGTATATTATCTTCTTCTAAACTATTAAGTCTTAACTCTAATCTATTTTTCAAAAGGTTTACTGATTTTAAATGAGATTCATTTTGTGCATTAATTGTATTTTCTATTACAGTAAATTCATTTTTTGTAATACTATTTTGTTCATTCATTTTCTCTTCTAATAATAGTTTAAGAGATTTGTTTCTCTCTTGAGAAATTGCATGCACTTTATTAATTTTAGTTTCAAGCATTTTTGCTGTTTCTTCTATTTTGCGCTTGTTATCTTCATGAAGCTGAGTAAGCCTATCATCTAGGAGTTTTAACTGATCTTTTACCTCTTTGGAAAATTCTCCAATCAATAAATCACGTATTTGATTCATGTCATTACTAGTCATACGGTAGCCCATCCTTTAAATTTTATGCATTATACCATATAAAACTATTCCAAGCCCCATAAGTACAGTAGCTTATGCGTCGAATCCGCCTACTTCAACTCTCCCCAACTATCACCCACACTTACAGAACACTCTAAAGGAACATCTAGTTTCAATACACTCTCCATAGTATGCACAAAACGCTGACTTACCTCTTCTACACTCTCCTCTTTTATTTCAAAGATGAGTTCATCATGTATTTGCAGTAGCATAAAGGCATCTAAGTTCTCTTGGTTTATCATACTATCTATTTGATTCATAGAGAGCTTTATAAGATCTGCTGCACTTCCTTGAAAAACGGTGTTTACAGACTCCCTCATAAAGGCAGCTTTTTGCATACCATTTGCAGACTCATAGTCAAAGATACGTCTTCGTTTCAATATGGTCTCTACATAGCCATCTATCTTAACGCGTTCCTGTATGCTCTCTAAAAAGCTCTTTACTGTAGGAAATGAAGCAAAATAATTACCAATAATCTCTTTAGCTTCAGCGGAACTAATACCTAACTCATCTGAGAGTTTTTTAGGTCCCATTCCATAGAGTAGTCCAAAGTTTACAGACTTTGCAAAGCTTCTCTTCTCTTTAGCTTTAGCTTCTCCAAAAAGTACAGTAGAAGTAGCTAGGTGGATATCTACACCATTGTTAAATGCCTCAAGTAGTGCTGCATCTTGTGAAAAGTGAGCGAGTAATCGTAACTCAATTTGTGAGTAGTCAATACTTACTAACCTGTAGCCCTCTTTAGCTACAAATGCTTCTCTAACCGAGCGTCCTAAGCTAGAGCGAACAGGAATGTTTTGTAAGTTAGGGTCACGAGAACTTAAACGCCCTGTTGCAGTACCTGTCTGTCCAAAAGAGGTATAGATACGAGATTCCTCATCACTTCTAGCAAGTTTTAACAGAGGGTCAACATAGGTAGAGAGTATCTTTTGGTACTCTCTATAGGAGAGAATTTTCTCTATTATAGGATGCTCACCTAAAAGTGAATTGAGTACTGACTCATTGGTACTGTAACCCGTTTTAGTCTTCTTTCCACCTTTAAGCCCTATTTGTGTAAAGAGTACATTACCTAACTGTTGTGTAGAACGAATATTAAACTCTGAACCACTAAGTGTGTATATCTCTTTGGTTAGTTTTGCTAAGTCTTCACTTAATGTTTTTTGTAGCGTTTCAAGTCTGCTTGGATCTATTTTGATACCCAAACGCTCCATACGAATAAGCACATTCATAAAAGGGTACTCTACCTCTTTTGCCTCTTTTAAAAGATGAGTTAAAGAGGAGAGTTCCATCTTCTTTTTTAATGTACCATAAAGCATAAAAGTCATCCATGCATCTTCAGCAGCATAAAAAGTAGCGTCATCTATGGCTACAGCAGAGAAGTCCTCTCCTTTTTTTACCATCTCTTTAAAAGGTTTCATCTCATACTTAAAAAACTTCTTTGCTAATGCATCTAGTCCTACTTTAGAGCTTGGATCACTAAGCCATGCCATTATCATCGTATCTGCGTATGGCATAATCTCTTTAAATCCATACTGATTGTTGAGTAGTGAGAAGTCAAATTTTAGGTTTTGTCCAACAATGTTATGTGTTAAAAGTTTTTTGAGTGCTGATATTGCATCCTCTATGCTTACCTGCTCCTCTACCCCTAGGTAGCTGTGTCCTACAGGTACATAGTAAGCTTTATTATCATCAACACAGAAACTAAACCCTACCATCTTTGCCACTTTTGTATCTAACCCTGTTGTCTCTGTATCAAAGGCCACAATGGCATCTTTATCTAGGGTCTCTACCACAGCATTGAGTTTTTCTATAGTATCTAAGGTGATGGCTTCAAAGCTTAAGAGTGTTGACTTAGGTTTTTCTTCTTCATACACCATCTCTTCCATGCCTACTTTTGCTTTTTTAATAGCTTGTTTCATCTCATACTGTTCAAATTCTTCAAGTAAACATGAGAGGTAGTTTTTATCTTCAAAAACAAAACTCTCTATGTCTATATCTTTAAATACATCTGTACGCATGGTAACTAGTTCACGAGACAAAAAAGCCTTCTCTTTGCTCTCAAGCATCAGTTTTTGTATGCGTGGTGTTCCACAGTTCTCTATATCTTCATAGATGGCTTCTAAGGTATGGTATTTGTTGATTAATTTACTCGCACCCTTTTGACCAATACCCTTTACCCCCGGTATATTATCTGAACTATCACCTAAAATAGCCTGAAAATTGATAAAATCTTTAGGATATACTTCAAATTTATCTATACATCCCTGTACATCAATCACTTTTTTCTTTACAGAATCATACATCTCTACTGTACCATCTTCTATCATTTGGTAAAGATCTTTGTCATGAGAGACAATACGTACTTTTATCCCTTTAGCCTTAGCAAACTTTGTCACCGTGCTGATGACATCATCAGCTTCAAACCCCTCTCGTGAAAGGTTAGCAAAGCCCATCTGCTCTATCCACTCTATGGCAATAGGGAGTTGTTTTACTAAGTCATCAGGTGCAGCATCACGGTTAGCTTTATACTCAGGATACAAATCGTTACGAAATGTTCTGCCTTTTGCATCAAGTGCAAAGACCAAATAGTCTGTACTGTGGTCACGATGTAAAGAGTCCACAAGGTTGGCAAAACCAGTAAGCAACCCTGTAGGAAATCCTTCAGAGTTACGAAGAGGTGGAAGTGCAAAGTAAGAGCGAAAGAAGAAGCCAAATGTGTCTATTATAGTGATTGTTTTCAATGATGAAGCCTGATTTTTTGCTTATTTTAACGCATTTAGTGTTAATTTTCTGTTATTTATCTACTTGAATGGTATTTATAAATAAAACTTCTTTTTTTTATGGTATAATCTAATCAATAAGTGGTAGTTAGGGAGATTATTCATATGACACATCAACATCAGAAAAAAAAGAAGAAGGTTGCACCTCCTACAAAATATACTCAAAAAGAGGTGAAAATTTCTGATGCACCTCTTTTTTTCATAGATGGACTTGAGCATATTTTTCTTCTTGTCTATTTTTTATTTCTACCCTATTTAGCAGGATTAATATTTCTTTTTGTCTATATTGCAGAGAGTGATGTTAAAATATTTACTGCTTTAAATGGTCAAAACAGCTACCTTCTTACATGGACTATAGGATATGAGATACTTGCTGCCCTTGCCCTTATGCTTATTATGAAGAATGCTATTATGTTCTCTATACAAACAGCCAGGTCTGGTCCATCAAAAAAGCCTTTTGTTATACCCTAGGAGCCTGCTAAAAGCTATAAAGAGTTTATAGCTTTAACTCTTTTGCTAAATACTCTCCTGTGTAAGAGCCACTCACTTTATATTCACTTGCTAATTTTTCAGGACTTCCTGTTGCGATAATAAGCCCACCTTTGTTCCCACCTTCTGGTCCCATATCTATAATATAATCTGCATTCTTCACCATATCTAAGTTATGTTCTATGACAACTACAGAGTTGCCTACCTCTACAAGATGATGAAGCACTCCTGTAAGTCTGTCAACATCTGCAAAGTGCAACCCCGTTGTAGGTTCATCAAGTATATAAAGTGTCTTTCCTGTGTCTTTACGACTTAGCTCCTTACTAAGCTTAATACGCTGTGCCTCTCCACCTGAAAGTGTGGTAGCATTTTGACCTAAAGTGATATAATCAAGTCCCACATCAGTTAGTGTTTTAAGCTTTGTGGCTATCATAGGAATAGCTTTAAAGAACTCCAATGCTTCTCCTACAGACATACTTAAAACATCAGCAATAGATTTGCCTTTGTAACGTACTTCAAGTGTTTGAGCATTATATCTAGCTCCATCACACACATCACAACTTACTAATACATCTGGTAAGAAGTGCATCTCTATCTTTATCTGTCCATCACCTTGACACTTCTCACAACGTCCACCTTTGACATTGAAAGAGAAACGCCCTATTTTATAACCACGTAGTTCTGCCTCTTTTGTCTGTGCAAAGAGTTTACGTATTTCGTCCATAATACCTGTGTATGTTGCAGGGTTAGAGCGTGGAGTTCGTCCTATGGGACTTTGGTCAAGATAGATAACTTTATCTAGCTTTTCTAAACCTGTAATCTCTACACCATCTATTTTATTGACTTTTTTTGCACGGTTGAGTAACTCTCTTGCTACAGGAAGAAGTGTTTGCAGTATGAGTGATGATTTACCACTTCCACTCACCCCTGTAATACACACAAAGTTTCTTAACGGTATTTTAGTATTTAGTTTCTCTATATTATTAAGTGTGACATTATTTATCTCTATCCACTCTTCTTGTAAATTATCATGAGAGTAACAAATCTCTTTTCGACCATACATATAGTCAGCAGTAAGCGTCTTAGCTTTAGCAAGTTTTTTCGCGTCCCCAGCAAAAACCACCTCACCACCAAACTCACCAGCACCTGGTCCAATATCTATAATATAATCTGCAGCTAAGATGGTCTCTTTATCATGCTCAACTACAATAACAGAGTTACCCTTTTCTCTTAGTGAATTAAGCGTACGTATCAGTTTCATCGTATCTCTTTCATGAAGCCCTATACTGGGTTCATCAAGCACATACATAACCCCTGTAAGCCCTGAACCTATTTGTGAAGCGATACGAATACGCTGTGCTTCACCCCCAGAGATACTTCGTGCATCACGACTAAGTGTAATGTAACCAAGCCCAACATCATGCAGGAAGTAAAGTCTCTCATACAACTCTTTTAAAATAGACTCTGCTATCATTATTTGTTGCTCTGTAAGATGAGAAAAACTGTTTTTATCTGCAAAATATGCATACGATTTTTCTATAGGCATATCGATTATATCTGCAATATTTTTACCCTCTATTTTTACAGATAGTGAACATGGTCTAAGACGATGACCATCACATTTATCACACACCTTCTCTGTCATATACTCAGAGAGGTCTTTCTCCTCTTTAAACATATCGTGGGCAAACTTTACCACACCTGGCCACTCGCGTTTGAGTTTATGACGTTTCCATGTAAAATCTACAGAAGAACCTAAACCATAAAGTATTGCCTTCTGCTGATGTGCTTCAAGTTCTCCGTAAGGCACTTTGGTATCTATCTCATTTTGTTCACAAAAGGCATTAAGGAACTTTGTATAATAACTTTTGTTAAACCCATACATTATCTTTACTGCACCCTTCTCAACAGAGAGTTCTTGGGCTATAACTTTTTTAAGATCTATGGCATAACGTATACCTAAGCCATCACAAGTTGGACATGCACCCTTAGGAGAGTTAAAAGAGAAACTTACAGGCTCTAAGGGTTCAAAACTTAACTTGCAGTCAAAACAAGCCAAGTGTTCAGAGTAGTGAATATGCTGTCTGTCAAGCTCCAACTCCTTAAAGTTCAATACCTCTATCTCCATCTCACCATAACTCTCTTTAAGTGCCTTCTCTACATCCTGCCCAATACGGTCACGACTCTCCTCTTTCACCACCACTCTGTCAACTATCACTTTAATGGTATGTTTTTTTGTTTTAGAGAGTTCTATCTCATCATCAAGACGCACCATCACACCATCTATCATGGCTCGAACGTACCCCTTGTGACGAAGAGACTCAAGCATATCTGCGAATGTACCCTTTTTCTCTTTGACCAAAGGTGCCATAATCACCAACTTCGCACCATTAGGTAAAGTTAACACCTCTTCTATAATATCTGCCGCACTCATAGAGGAGATAGGCTTTCCACACTCATGACAATGCTGTGTTCCTACACGTGCAAAAAGTAGTCTTAAGTAGTCATAAATTTCTGTAATCGTACCCACTGTAGAGCGTGGATTTTTAGAGGTAGTTTTTTGATCTATCGCAATAGCAGGTGTAAGCCCCTCTATTTTGTCAACATCTGGTTTTCCTACACGCCCTAAAAACTGTCTAGCATATGAAGAGAGAGACTCAATATAACGCCTCTGCCCCTCTGCATAGAGTGTAGAAAATGCCAAAGTAGATTTACCAGACCCAGAAATACCTGTGACTACTACCAATTTATTTTTAGGGATACTTATATCTATATTTTTTAAATTATTCTCTCTAGCCCCGTAAACATGTATCATATCTTGTCTGTTTTTCAATTTCAATTATCCTTAAACTACATAAGAGCACCTTAAAATATGCTCCAAAAATTAATTTGGAAGTATAGCATAAATTGATATACCACCTATAACAAAGTTATCTGTTAAAACCACATCTTTTTTACTAACATTCCTAAAGCTAACACATAGAGCAGTAACAATGCTGTTTTATGATTTTTAGATGTAACATGATCCTTTAGCCAAATGCCTAGAGTAACGCCTACTAATGAAGCTATTGCTACTATGAGTCCGTTATTGAAATCTATATTGCCTGTGTTTAGTCTGCTTATCATTCCTGCTACAGAGGAGAACACTACAAAAAACAGCCCTGCACTTACTGCCTTCTTAAGCGAATAATGCAACAATCCTACCAACAATGGTGTTAAAATAATGGATCCGCCAACACCTAAGATAATTGAGAAAATTCCTATACCTACACCAATACTAAAGAGTAAAGCTTTATTTATTGACTTTGTTTGTGCATCATCTTCATGGTTTTTCGAGTAAAAGAGTCTAAATAGTGCAAAAAGGAGGAGAGCAAAGAAGGTAAATTGCAATACTTCATCTGCAATGTATTCTGTCACGCTAGCACCTATGTAACCCCCTAAAAATCCACCAAGACCTACAAAAATACCTTCACCAATAATAAGTGAACCTTTTTTGTGGTTAAGGTATGAACCGTAAATTGAGGAGAAGACCATTTGAACAATAGAGATACCAATAGCATCTTTTATTCCAAACCCAAGAACTAAAAGTATGGGAACTAAAATCATCCCACCACCTATGCCAAGAAACCCCGACATCATACCAATAAAAATACCTACAACTATAAGTTCTATAACCATTTACAACTCCAAAAATTAACGTGAAAGTATATCATACTTAAAGTAGATGATAAAAGTAGTACAAATAGTAGCATCATACAATTATACTTCACTATTATTTTTATAATTAAAGAGACGATTAATTATTTATCAACCTCTTTTTGTTATAATAAATGAATTTATTTTTAAGGGTTATTTATGTTATCAGAACGTATTCATACACTATCACCGTCACTTACTATTGCTATTACTATGTTAGCTCAAGATTTAAAAAAGTCAGGTAAAGATGTACTCTCTTTCTCTGCTGGAGAGCCAGACTTTGGTACACCTAGACGTATTAAAGATGAAGCAATTAAAGCGATAGAAGAGGGTTTCACTCAGTACACTGCCGTCCCTGGTATTGTAGAAGTGCGTGAAGCCGTTGCTAGTAAACTCAAAAGAGACAACAATCTTGACTATGATGCTTCAGATATTATCGTAAGTAATGGTGCGAAGCACTCTCTATTTAACCTTTTTCAAGCGGTGATTAACCCTGATGATGAAGTTATCATTCCTGCGCCATATTGGGTAACGTACCCTGAACTTGTGAAGTATGCATCTGGCTTACCTGTAATTATAGAAACTGATGAGATAAATGGTTTTAAAATCACCCCTGAACAACTTAAAGCGGCCATTACTCCAAAAACAAAGATGATTATTCTTACAACTCCTTCTAACCCTACTGGGTCTATCTACAGTAAGGCTAACCTAGAGGGGCTTGCTGAAGTACTTAAAGGAACCAATATAATCGTTGCTAGTGATGAAATGTATGAAAAGCTTGTTTATGGTGTTGAATTTGTAGCGACAGCTAGCATCTCTGATGACATGTTTCAAAGAACAGTTACTATTAATGGTCTAAGTAAATCTGTTGCTATGACAGGATGGCGTTTTGGTTACCTTGCTTCACCAAATAAAGAGTTGATTTCAGTGATGAATAAACTGCAAAGTCAAAGTACTTCAAACATAAACTCTATCACTCAAAAAGCTGCTATACCTGCACTTAATGGAGAGGTAGATGATAAGATAGAGATGATGAGAAAAGCATTTGAGGGTCGTGCAGAAGAGGCAGCAGGGCTTATAAATGAGATAGATGGTCTCTCTGTTTTGAAGCCACAAGGGGCATTCTATCTTTTTGTAAATATTAAAGATATCTCAAACGACTCTATAGAGTTTTGTAAAGAGCTACTTCAAGAGACTGGAGTTGCAGTTGTTCCTGGCATAGGATTTGGTTCTGAAGGGTACTTTAGATTCTCATTTGCAACAGATATGACTACAATTAGAGAAGGTATTAGACGTATTAGTAAATTTGTAAAAAACAAAAGAGCAT
>JAYEHY010000063.1:10774-14993 GCA_034659695.1 Campylobacterota bacterium
AGGGGCTATCCAAGGCTTCTCTTTAATCACTCCAAAAAATGAAATAATTGCTTCACTCGAATAGTACGCACTAAGTCCTATAGTTAAAACAAATACGATAGAGGCAAATACATTATAGAATGCAAACTTCTTAAAGTCATACTTAGAGAGTGCCATAGAGAGAGGTACTAAAGTTTTAATACCATAAAGGAACTTCTGTATAAAAATAGCAAATACTCCATACTTACGCATGATAAGCGTGGCAAGTGCTATTTTCCTTTTATGCTTTGCAAAGTAAGGTTGTATCTCTTTTTTCTGGTATTTACCTAGATAAAAAAGAAATATATCTCCTAAAAAATTTGACACGATAGCTACAGTTAACGCTGTTGTTAAATCCATATTTCCCATAAATGAAAATACACCTGCTGCCGCAACAATAAACAGTGAACCACCAAAAGCAAAAAATGCAATGGCAAAGTAACCCCAAGTCTCTAATGACGAAAAATCCATAGTTATATCCTAAAATTTAAGTAAAGAATCATATCTAAAATAAGTTATAATTCCAACTATGATAACTACACTCCTCTCTATTATTTTTGTCTACCTCTTCATACTCCTTGGCTATATGGCTAAACGCATCTTTAAAGATGAGATGAATACAAAGACACTTACGATAATGTCTGTCTATTTTTTACAGCCTTTTGTAACGATTTGGGGTTTTAGTACTGCCAAACTCCATACGGAGCATATTTATATACCTCTACTCTATCTAGGTATTATTTTAGCTCTACTAATTCCTACAATATTGCTAGGAAAACTTTTATTTGAAGATGTTAAGGAGCGTGCTATTTTTGGCATTGCAGGGTTTGTAGGGAACACAGGAAACATTGGTATCCCTTTAGGTATTGCACTTTTTGGAGAAGCATCGGTTATCTATACTACACTTATAAATATAGCCAATGTCTTTGTTGTCTACATTATTGGTGTCTATGTCTATTCAAGGGGTTCATTTAGCATTAGAGATTCTCTTTTTAATATTATTAAAATTCCTATTATTCCTGCTTCCATTGTTGCTATACTCATAAATATTTATGAGATACCACTTCATATGCAAATAGAAGAGTTTTTAAGAATGGGGGCTTATGCAGGTATAGTCTTACAACTTTTTTTACTGGGTACTTTTTTACAAGGTATTCAAATAAAAGAACTAAATATTAAACTTTTCATAGGTACAATAAGCCAAAAGTTTATACTCATTCCTCTTGCAACTGCTCTCTTACTTAGTGTTACAAACTTACCGCTGTTTGTTCAGGGTATCATCTTCATGGAGATGATGGTACCTCTAGCCGTAGCCAACATCAATCTAGCTTCCCTTTACAATTGTAAACCAAAAGATGTCACTACACTCATTTTACTCAGTACACTTTTATTTATTCCTCTGTTATTTGGATTGAGTTATATTGTAAAGCAGTATTATTTGTGATAAAATAATCTTATTATTTTCTAGGAGTTATATATGTCTAAAAAAACCCTTATCATCGGAGCTGGTGGTGTTGGAAATGTGGTTGCATTTAAGTGTGCTATGAATAGTGATACTTTTGGTGAAATCACGCTTGCTAGTCGTACACTGAGTAAATGTGATGTGATAGCAGCAAATGTTAAAGCACGTACTGGTGTTACACTTAAAACTGCTACCATTAATGCAGACTTAGTACCTGAACTTATTGAACTTATTACAGTAACGGGAGCAAATATTGTTATAAATGTGGCTCTTCCCTACCAAGATTTAACTATTATGGATGCGTGTCAACATTGTGAAGTTGACTACCTCGACACAGCAAACTACGAACATCCTGATACAGCTAAATTTGAGTACAAAGAGCAGTGGGCAAGAGATGAAGAGTTTAGAAAAACTAATATCATGGGCTTACTAGGTTCTGGTTTTGACCCTGGAGTTACCAATGTATTTTGTGCCTATGCTCAAAAACACTATTTTGATGAAATCCATACCATTGACATACTTGACTGTAATGCAGGAGATCACGGTTACCCTTTTGCTACAAACTTCAACCCTGAAATAAACCTTCGTGAAGTCTCTGCTAAAGGTCGTTACTGGGAAAGAAATGCCAATGGAGAGGGCGAGTGGATAGAGACTGAACCTATGGCTATAAAACAAGTATGGGACTACCCTGAGATAGGTCCTAAAGACTCTTATTTACTTTATCATGAAGAGATGGAGAGTTTAGTGAAGCATATCAAAGGCTTAAAACGCATCAGGTTTTTTATGACCTTTGGAGAGAGTTACCTTACCCACATGAAATGCTTAGAAAATGTAGGAATGTTAGGTATTAAAGCTGTAGAACATAAAGGAGTAAAAATCGTTCCTATGGAGTTCTTGGCTACTCTACTTCCTGACCCTGCTAGCCTTGGAGAGAGAACCAAGGGGTTAACAAATATTGGTATTTTTGCTAAAGGGCTAAAAGATGGTCAAGAGAGAACGGTTTACATCTATCAAGTCTCTGATCACGAAAAGTGCTATGAAGAGGTAATGAGCCAAGGAGTAAGCTACACAACTGGCGTACCAGCTATGATAGGAGCTAAACTTATGCTA
The DNA here is from genome assembly GCA_034659695.1 of Campylobacterota bacterium. GTDB lineage: Bacteria > Campylobacterota > Campylobacteria > Campylobacterales > Sulfurovaceae > Sulfurovum. Next base: position 13,365 of record JAYEHY010000063.1, read on the forward strand.
GAGGGTAAATGGCAAGGTAAAGGTGTATTTAATATGGAAGAGTTTGACCCAGACCCTTTTATGGAGGAGCTAAACATACAAGGTCTACCATGGAAAGTTATGGAACTTAAAGCCAATGAAACACGCTTAGTACCTTAAGTAAAGTATATATATGACCTTTTTACTCAAAAAAATTATTTCTATGTTCCTTATGCCTCTTCCTTTAGGAGTTGCATTTATTTTATTGGGACTACTATTTTTATATCGATATAAACTGCAAAAAGCAAAAATTATGCTTACGCTTAGTGTTCTGTGGTTTTTTATGTGGTCATACTCACCATTTGTAAACACCATACTGCAAAAGTTAGAATCAACCTACCCTACCATGCATCAAGTACCTAAAAACATACAATATATTTATGTATTAGGCGGAGGACATACTACCGACAATACGCTACCTATCACTTCACAGATATACAACTCCTCTGTAGTGAGACTCAATGAAGGCGTTCGTCTCTACAATCAACTAGATAAAAAAGCAAAAATCATACTCTCTGGATACAGTGGACTCTATGACTCTACACCTCACGCACAGATGCAAAGTAAGTTAGCTATAGCTTTAGGCGTGGATAAAGAGCATATCATACTTTATCCTGAACCTAAAGATACTCAAGAAGAAGCGATGAAAGCAAAAGAGTTACTAGGTAAGTCTCCATTTGTTTTAGTCACTTCTGCATCTCATATGAAAAGGGCTATGAAATTTTTTACTCATGAAGAACTCTCTGCTATGCCAGCTCCTACCAACCATTTAGCAAGTGTTAAAAACTTAAGATATACCGATATATTTTCATCTAATTCACTTATGAAGTCACGTATTGTATTTCATGAGAGCTTAGGATTACTATGGCAAAAGATAAAAGGTATGTAATGCAAATTTCATCTAATACTTTTTTGGGCTTTCCAAAAGAGGGACTAGAATTTTTAAATAATATTATTGTAAATAACTCAAAAGAGTGGCTTGATGCAAATAGAAGTGACTACGAACGCTATATTGTAGCACCCAATAAAGCGTATGTTGAAGAGATGGGAGAGTATTTACAAATACTTGTCCCAAATATTAAAGCTATTCCCAATACTAACAAATCACTATTTCGTATCTACCGTGATGCTCGTTTTCATTTAAGCGATCCCATTAAGACTCGTATTGGTATTATTTTATGGCAAGGTTCTGGACACCGTATGCAAAGTAGCAGTTTTTATATGCATTATGACCCACAAGAGATCTTTGTGGCCGCAGGAATACGTAACTTTAAACCTACACTCCTAGCTGCTTACCGTGAGTACATTCAAAATACGCAGAGAAGAACTGAGCTTCACAACATACTTGAAGCGTTAAAAGAAAAAGGATACCTAATTCCTGATGTTAAATACAAACGTATGCCAAGAGGATGCAACAAAGAGGACAGTAACAGTTATCTCTACCTTATGGGTGCTATGTTTTCTTACACTACATCTACTCCTGACAAAACATTTTACTCTGAAGCTATTATAGATAAAAACTTTAAAATTTATGAAGAGATGTTTGAATTACAGCAGTGGGTATATGAACTCACACTTCATTGTGATACCACAGCAGATGTTTTTCGTTAA
>JAYEHY010000064.1:0-14986 GCA_034659695.1 Campylobacterota bacterium
ACTGTAACTGGTGCTGATGGTTGCCTTATGAGTTTTGAGTGTGAAGCTGGCGATATCTGGAGAATGAGTAGAACAAAAGATATCCCTATTAGAGACTGGGTAAGACTTACAGTTGAGAGAACTAGACTTGAGGGTGTTCCTGCTGTATTCTGGCTAGATGCTGCTAGAGCTCACGATATTGAAATCAAGAAAAAAGTAGATGAGTATCTTAAAGATCACGATACTGATGGACTTGATATTCAATTCATGAAAGTAACTGATGCTACTGCCTTTACAAATGCTAGAGTAAGAGAAGGTAAAGTTACTATCGCTGTAACAGGAAATGTTCTTAGAGATCACCTTACAGATATGTACCCAATCCTAGAGCTTGGTACTTCTGCAAAAATGCTCTCTATCGTTCCATTGATTGCTGGTGGTGGACTATATGAGACTGGTGCTGGTGGATCTGCTCCTAAGCATGTTGATCAATTCCTAGCTGAAGGTCACCTTAGATGGGATAGTCTTGGAGAGTTCTTGGCACTAGCTGAGTCACTTAGATTTATCGGTCAAAAGCACTCTGATGAGAAACTAGCTGCACTTACTGCTGGACTCGATGCTGCAAACGAAGGTTACCTTGACAACAACAAAGAGCCAGGTAGAAAATGTGGTCAACCAGACAACAAAGCTTCTCACTTCTTCGTAGCTCAGTACTGGGCAGATGCTCTTGCAAGTGGAGAGAATGCAGAACTAGCTGCTAAATTTGCACCAGTTGCTGCTGAACTTAAAGAGAAAGAAGCAACTATCATTGAAGAGCTTCTAGCTGTTGAAGGCAGTCCTCAAGATGTAGGTGGATACTTCAATCCAGATGACGCTAAAGCTGAAAAAGCTATGAGACCATCTGCTACGCTTAATGCTATTATTGATGCTATCTAATTAGCTCCATAATTTCTTTTTTCGCCCCTCTTCTTGTGGGGTGGATAATTATGGATAAGAGACCAAAGGCATCTCTAAAGCAACCTCTTTAAACTTCAAAGCCCCAATCTGTTCCAACTCTTCTCATCTATTTAAATAAAGTAGTTTTTATTTAAATAATTTCTATTTTGTTATATAGTCTCGGTATAATCAAGGGTTCTTGTTCTAATTTTTGTTTTCAACCTGTGTTTGCCACTGTATATTGAAGGTGTATAGTGGCAAGCTCTATCTTGAAAATTGAAGTAGACAAGTAATTTTAATATATAAGGATTGAGATGGCTAAAGGTAAAAAGGTAACGGTTATTGGTACTGGTAATTTTGGTTCTACTGTAGCGTTTATATTGTCAATGAATGGTTCTTGTCATAATGTTGTATTTATGGGTAGAAATTACGATGTAGCAAAAGGTAAAGCTTTAGATATGTCTCAAGCTGCTAATGCAGCAAGACAACATACTATTGTAAAAGCTGCTAAGAGTCCTGAAGATATGGCTGATTCTGACATTGTAGTTATTACTGCTGGAGCTCCTAGAACACCTGGCATGAGTAGAGATGATTTATTGGTTAAAAATGCAGAAATTGTTAAAAATTATGCAAGTCAGATTAAAGAGTATGCTCCTGATTCTATAGTTGTTGTTGTCTCTAACCCACTGGATGTTATGACGTATGTTGTACTTAAAGAGACAGGTTTCCCAAGAGAGAGAGTGCTTGGTATGGCTGGTATTTTAGATGCAGCTAGAATGGCTCACTTTATTTATGAAAAACTTGAATATGGTGCTGGTCAGATACGTGCTACTGTTATGGGTGGTCATGGTGATACTATGGTTCCATTGCCTAAGTTTACTACAGTTGCTGGTGTCCCCATCGATGATTTACTTGACTCGGAAGAGATTGGTGAAATTGTAAGAAAAACAAGAAATGGTGGAGCAGAGATAGTAAATCTTTTAGGTAATGGTTCAGCATATTATGCACCTGCAAAGTCAACAACAGTAATGGTAGAGGCTATCTTACAGGATACTAACCAGATACACTCATGTGCTATTATGTTAGAAAATGATTATGGGTACTCAGATATTGTCTCTGGGGTACCCGTTATGATAGGAGCAGGAGGAGCAGAAAAAGTGATTCCTATGACATTGAAACCATTGCAGCAAACTAGATTTAAAAACTCTGTTGCTTCTGTTCAAGAGATGGTAGATATACTTGAAGATATGAACTTTTTTGACAAGTAAAATCTTCTATTAAAAGGGTCTTTCCCTTTTGATTATTATATAATAAGTAATTATCTTAATTATTTATTTCTTCAAAACTATGTTACTAATCCACACAAATCAGTCTATATAGCATCTAAAACCTTTACTTATTTGAATTATAACTTAAAAACTGATATTTTGAATAATGCTTGATTTAAAATTTAGATTCGAGCAATTATACAAATGAGGGAGTGTTTAATGAGTAATCATGATGTTATTTCAACTGACGTGCTTATTGTTGGTGGTGGACCTTCTGGACTAGCAACAGCTATAGAATTGGCTAACAGTTTAAAGCAAAAAGGTGAAGAGAAGAGAATAATGCTTATTGAGAAGGGTAGCTCAATTGGCTCGCATATACTTTCAGGTGCAGTGATAAGACCAAAAGTATTTCAAGATTTATTGACACAAGAGGAGTATGAAGGAGTTCCGTTTGATTCTAAAGTATCAACAGATGTAACAGTAAAACTAAGTGAGAGTGGAGAGATGGAATTACCATTTCACCCTCCATATATGAATAATGAAGGTAACTATATCGCTTCATTGGCACAGGTATGTAGATACCTAGCAGAAATTGCAGAAGCCAAAGGTGTAGAGATATACACAGGCTTTTCAGTAGATGATATGTTATATGATGAACATGGTAAAGTAGCAGGTGTTAAAACCAAAGATACTGGAGTAGACCACAATGGAGAGAAACAGAAAAATTACCAAGAGGGTACAGTTGTTGAAGCGGGTATCACTATTTTAGCAGAGGGTACAAGAGGAAGTTTGGCTAAAAAAGTGGTTGAGAGATTTAACCTAGACTCTGGTAAGAATCCACAAATTTACTCTTTAGGTGTGAAAGAGATATGGAAAGTACCTGAAGGTAATATTGAAGCAGGTGCAGTTTATCATACATTTGGTTATCCACTTCAGGATAAATCAGAATTTGGTGGTGGATTTATTTATGGACTTACAGACAATAGGGTAGCTTTAGGTTTAGTTGTAGGACTTGACTATGCAGACCCAAGTTTTGATACACATGCAGCAATGCAGGTTTGGAAAACTCACCCTTATGTTTCTAAGTTCTTAGCGGGTGGAAGCGTGATTGAATTTGGTGCAAAAACACTGCCAGAGGGTGGATGGAACTCTATACCTAAATACTATGAAGACAATCTTATGATAGTGGGTGACAGTGCAAGTTTCCTTACAACGGCTAGACTCAAAGGTGTTCACTTAGCGGTACGTTCAGGTATTTGTGCTGCTAGAACCGCAGTCTCAGCATTTGAAAAAAATGATACAAGTAAAAAGACTCTAGCTGAGTATGAAGAGAGAGTTAATAATAGTTTTATTTATAAAGAGATGTATCCTATTAGAAATATGAGAGCTGTTATGAATGACGGTATGATTGTTGGTGGGCTCAAGATGGGAGTTCAGTTAGTCACTGGTGGTACATGCTTATTTGTACCAGATACTATATCTGATGCAGATGAGACTCAAAAGCTAAGTGAATACAGAGGCGTACCATTTAAACAAAGATTTGCTGGAAAACTTGAATGGGATAAGAAGATTACCTTTGATAAAGTAACAGGAGTTTTCCACTCTAAAGCAATGCATGATGAGCATCAACCTGTGCATTTAGTTATCAATAATCAAGCGGAATTTCAAGCATCGAATATTGAAGAGTATGGACTGACAGTAGCGGCAGCTTGTCCTGCTGAAGTGTATGAGCTTCATACTGACAGAAATAGTGGTGATAAATCTTTAAGACTCCACTCAGAGAATTGTGTACACTGCAAAACATGTGACATTAAATCACCAAATGGTGGAATTACTTGGACTACACCTTATGGTGGAGATGGCCCAGAATACACAAATATGTAAGCCCGAGGAGAATATAGTATGACAATAATTAGTTTAATGAAACAAGTGCCATTACCATCTGAAATGAGAATGGGTGATGATGGTTTAATGGATAGAACAAAAGCAAAGTCAATTATCAATATTGATTGTGCATATGGATTAGAGGCTGGACTACAAATTAAAAATGAATATCCAGATGCAAAACTTATTGTATGTTCCATGGGACCTCCATCTTTCAATGAGTCTTTAGAGAAAGCTCTATCTTTGGGTTATGATGAAGCACACCTACTTAGTGATAGAAAGCTTGGAGGCTCTGATACCTATGCAACTGGCTTGGCTCTCTCCCATCTTTTAAAACATTTAGGGTATGGAAAAGAAGAAGGTCTTGATGGAGACTTTATCATTGTCGCAGGTCGTCAAACATCTGATGGTGATACAGCTCATGTACCTTCTCAAGTGGCTGAATTTATGGGAATCCCACAGGGAACATTTATTGAGACAGCGGAGTTTGTAGATGGGAAAGTAGAGGCTAAAAGAATTATTGAGGGTGGTTATCAGATGATGAGACTGCCACTTCCATGTGCTATGAGTTTTACACCTACAGGAATTGATCCAAGAAGAGCCTCTTTAAGTGGTGCAATTAAAGCTAAAAAAGCTGAAATTAAAATGTATAGTATTGATGATGTAAATTTAGGTACAGAACTTATTGGTATTGGAGTACCAGGTGAAGGGGGAAGTCCTACAATCGTCTCTAAAGTTGCAACTATTAAAAGCGAGAGAGCCCCTGCTAAAATAGCAGAAGGACACGATGAAGTTGAATTAGTTGACTCTCTCTTGGCTCAAATGAAAGAGGGTAAAAATACGCTTGAGGTGAAAGAGAAGAAAGCTAAAAAGGCTAAAAAAACTGATGACACACTTAGACGTATTGACTTTAGAAAAGGTGCTTCTGGTATTTTAACTTGGGCAGAAGTTGTAAAGGGTCAAATTTCAAGACCTTCATTAGAGCTTTTAACACCCGCTAGAGATTTAGCTAATTCTCTTGAAGAGGGAACAACTGTAACTACGCTTCTTATAGGTAAAGATGTAGGTGAGTTGGCAAAAGAGCTTATTGCTCATGGTGCTGATGAGGTGATTGTTGTAGATGATGAGAGACTTGAAGAGTATCGTATTTTACCATTCTCTGAAATATTTGCACAAGTGATTAAAGAGAGAGACCCAGAGATTGCACTTTTTGCAGCAACTACAGCAGGTCGTGAGTTAGCTCCAAGAATTGGGGTTAAAGCAGGTTCAGGTGTAACAGCAGATTGTACAGAACTTTTGATTGGTGAACATAAGCACAGAAACAAAGAGACAAAAGAGCAAGTAATTTATGCACCAATTTTAGAGTCAAGAAGACCAACGTATGGTGAGTCTAAATTGGCTACGATTATCGGTTTTGTTTGTCCTCAAATTTCAACAGCAAGAGCAGGAACATTTGCAGTACCAGAGAGAGATGATAGCAAAGAAGGTAAAATAACAAACTTTACTCCCACATTAGATGAGGGTGAATTTGTATCTGATATTATTGAAACTATTATTGGTGAAGCAGGGGGTCAAGCCCTATTTGATGCAGATATTATTGTTGCAGGTGGTAGAGGAACAGCATCGGATGATATGAAACTGGTAAAAGGTTTAGCACAAGCACTTAAGGATCAAGGTCTCAATGCAGAATATGCGGCATCAAGAGTTATGGTTGATGAAGGTGTAGTTGAGTATGCTAAACAAGTTGGTCAAACAGGTAAAACAGTACGACCAAAAGTTTTTGTTGCAATTGGTATTTCAGGGGCTGTTCAACACATTGCAGGTATGAAAGAGTCTGAAACAATCATTGCTATTAATAACAATGCTAAGGAGACAATTTTTGCCAATTCTGATTTTGGAATAGTAGGTGAATATCAAGATGTGATACCAGAGTTAATTGAAAAAGTTAAAGCTGGATTTACATTTGGACTTGAAGTAAAATAAATAAAAGGAATAATATATGACAGGAAAAAAAGTAGCAATTATAGGAGCAGGTGCAGTTGGTGCAGCTGCAGCATACAGTTTGGCATTTACAGGAACATGTCATAGAATATTACTTTATGATATTTTTCCAGAGGTAGCCATAGGTAAGGCTATTGATATTGCACAATCAACTATGTACTCACCAAGAGGTACAGTGGTTGAAGCAGCTGTGAAACCTGAAGATATTAAAGATTGTGATGTAGTCGTTATTACAGCAGGTGTTCCTAGAAAAAAAGATATGACAAGAGCTGATTTACTTAATATTAATGCAGGTATTGTTAAAGAGGTTACTGGGCATATCAAAAAGTATTCTCCTAATGCTATTATCCTTTGTGTTTCAAATCCACTAGATGTAATGACATACGTAGTACATAAAGTGACAGGCTGGGATAAAAACAGAATTATAGGTATGGGAGGTGCTTTAGATGCATCAAGAATGGCATATCAAATCAGAAATAAAACAGGTTTTGGAGCAGCACAGATTAAGCCGATGGTTTTAGGTGATCATGGTGAAAAGATGATACCTTATCCAAATATTACTAATGTTGGTGGTATTCCATTAGATCAAATTGTATCTAAAGAAGATATGGCAGATATCATAGCTAAGACTAAAGATGGTGGTGCAGAGATAGTAAAATATTTGAAAACATCAGCATTCTTCGCTCCAGGGCGTGCTATCTCTATTATGGTTGAAGCCATTTTAAGTGATGAAGAGAAAGTAATCCCTAGTTGTGCTATGTTAAATGGAGAATATGGTTATGATGATGTAACTGTAGGTGTGCCATGTGTTATTGGTGCTAATGGTATTGAAAAAATCATTGAGCTTGACCTTGATGATGAGACAAAAGCAAAATTTGCTGATTCAGTAGCATCAATCAAAGAGAATATTGCTATCTTAACAGATGGTGGTTTTTTCGATTCTTAGATTACCATACTTCCCATTGGGCTTGAGCTTTACTTAAGCCCTCTCATTTATCTTCCTCCTTCATACAGTTTTAACAAATCTCATTGTAGAATACTTTATATTATATACATTTAGGAGAGACTTTAATGAGAGAAATTGAATTTGATGTTGTTGTCAAAGCAGTAAGAGATATTATCGTTCATTGTGGTACAGATTTACCCAAAGATACATACGAAGCACTTGAGGAAGCGATGAATAATGAAGCCTCTCCTGTGAGCAAAGAGGTAATTAGGCAAATACTTGAAAATGCAAACATTGCAAAAAATGAAAAAAGACCACTCTGTCAAGATACAGGTCTAGCAGTATTTTTTGTCAATGTAGGTGATGAAGTAAAAATTAAAGGTGGATTGCTAAGAGATGCTATCAATAAAGGTACAGAGCAAGGATATACAGATGCATACCTTAGAGCTTCTACATGTGAGCCTTTTTCTCGTGCAAACCTTAAAGATACGGTAGGTTACAACCTTCCTGCTATTATACATTTTGACATTGTTGCTGGAGATAAAATAGACATTGAATATGCTGCAAAAGGTGGCGGATCTGAAAATGTAAGCCGTGCTAGAGTATTTCCTCCAGCAGCAGGAAAAGAAGGGATTATTAACTATGTTAAAGAGGTAATCTCAGATGCAGGCGGAAACCCTTGTCCTCCTATCACTGTAGGTGTAGGTATTGGTGGTACATTTGAAAAAGCATGTATCTCTTCTAAACATGCACTCTTTAGAGACATCGGTTCAGTACATCCAGACCCTGAAATGGCTGAGATGGAAGCAGAAATGATGGTTGAGATAAACAATCTTGGTATTGGTGCTATGGGTATGGGTGGAACAAAAACAGCATTGGCTGTGCATATTGAGTCTAACCCTTGTCATATCGCCTCTTTACCAGTTTCAGTAAATGTTCAGTGTCACAGTTCAAGACATACACATATCACAATATAAGGAGATAAAATGGCAAATTATACTTTAACCACTCCATTAAGCAGTGAAGATACAAAAAAACTTAAAGCAGGTGATACGGTTTTACTTAACGGTACAATCTTTACTGCTAGAGATGCAGCCCATAAAAGATTGGTAGAACTTATTGAAAAAGGTGAAGAGCTTCCTTTTGATTTAGAGGGTTCTATAATCTATTTTGTCGGTCCAACTCCTCCTAAACCAGGTGACCCTATTGGTTCGGCAGGTCCTACAACTTCTTACCGTATGGATTCATTTTCTCCTACTATGTTGAAAAATGGTTCAAAAGGTATGATTGGTAAGGGTAAAAGAGATCAAGGTGTAAAAGATGCCTGTGTAGATTATGATGGCATTTACTTTGGTGCAACAGGTGGTGCAGGTGCACTGCTTGGTAAACAAATCACATCTGCTGAAGTGATTGCTTATCCTGAATTAGGTCCTGAAGCTGTACGTAAGATTACAGTAAAGGATTTTCCTGTAACTGTGATTAATGATACACATGGAAATGACCTTTACCAAATGGGTAGAGCACAATACGAAGTTAAGGCTTAAAAGCCAATTAGAGTGGGAAGAATTTACCCACTCTTTTCTTACTAATCATTCTTACCCTAACCCTCTTTATTTCTTAACTGTGTAAAAATTTACCATATCATTCAAATTAACATTATTGATAATAGTATTAATCGTATATTATCTCTTATAGGCATATAATAAAGGAACTTATTGTAAAAAAAGGAGTCTATATGAACATTCACGAATATCAAGCAAAGCAAGTATTTGCTAAGTATGGTGTACCAACACCAAAGGGTATTATGGTAGAGAGCGTTAAAGATGCAGTAGTTGCTGCAGAAACTTTAGGAGGACCTGTTTGGGTTGTTAAAGCACAAATTCATGCTGGAGGAAGAGGATTAGGTGGCGGTGTTAAACTTGCTAAATCTTTAGAAGAAGTTGAAACTTTAGCTAATGAAATTCTTGGAATGACTTTAATTACGCATCAAACAGCTGCTGAAGGTAAATTAGTTCAAAAACTATATATCGAAGATGGTGCTGATATTCAAGATGAGTTATACTTATCTGTAGTTCTTGATAGAAAATTAGAGATGCCTCTGATTATGGCTTCTACTGAAGGTGGAATGAACATTGAAGATGTTGCTGAAAATACTCCTGAAAAAATCGTAACTATCCCAGTTGATCCAGCAATTGGTTTCCAAGGTTTTCATGGTAGAGAGTTAGCATTTGGTCTTGGTATCACAGATAAGGGTGAGCAAAAAAATATTATCACTTTTGCACAAAAACTATTTAAACTTTATATGGAAAATGATGCAGAGATGATTGAGATCAATCCATTAGTTAGAACAGGAGCTGGAGAATTTTTAGCACTTGATGGTAAAATGGGATTTGATAACTCTGCTTTAGGTAGACAACCAGAAATTGAAGCTATGAGAGATTTAACTGAAGAGGATGCTGATGAAATTGAAGCTGCTAAATATGGTTTATCTTATGTAGCACTTGATGGTGAAATTGGTTGTATGGTAAATGGAGCAGGACTTGCTATGGGTACTATGGATACAATTAACCATATGGGTGGAACACCAGCAAACTTCCTTGATGTTGGTGGTTCAGCAAATGCTGAAACTGTTGCAAAAGGTTTTGAGATTATTCTTAAAAATCCAAATGTAAAAGCTATTTTTGTGAATATCTTTGGTGGAATTGTAAGATGTGATAGAATTGCAAATGGTATTATTGAAGCTACTAAAATAACTGATGTAAATGTACCTGTAATTGTAAGACTTGATGGTACAAATGCACCAGAAGCTGCAGAAATTTTAAATAATGCTAATATTGAAAACTTAATTGTTGGTAGCGATTTAGGTGATGGTGCAGCAAAAGCTGTAAAAGCAGCAGCGGAATTTAAAGGAAAATAAGAATGTCAATTTTAGTAAATAAAGATTCAAAAATAATCGTACAAGGTTTTACAGGTAAAGAGGGAACTTTTCACGCTGAACAATGTATCGCTTATGGTTCAAACATTGTTGGTGGTGTTACACCAAATAAAGGTGGTCAAGAGCATTTAGGTAAACCTGTATTTAATACAGTTGCCCAAGCTGTTAAAGCAACTGATGCTACAGTATCTATGATATTTGTACCACCTGCTTTTGTTGGTGATGCTGTAATGGAAGCTGCTGAAGCTGGAATTGAACTTGCAGTTATTATTACTGAAGGTGCTCCAGTTAAAGATATGCAAATGGCAAAAGCTCATGCTACTAAGCATGGTATGAAAACACTTGGGCCAAACTGTCCAGGTATTATTACGGCTGAAGAGTGTAAAATAGGTATTATGCCTGGTTCAATTTTCAAAAAAGGAAATGTTGGACTTATCTCTAAATCGGGTACATTAACTTATGAGGGAACAAATCAAGTTGTTCAAGAAGGTTATGGAATTACAACGGCAGTTGGAATCGGTGGAGACCCAATTATTGGTCTTTCATATAATCAACTTCTTCCAATGTTTGAAGCTGATCCAGAAACAGAATGTATCGTTATGATTGGTGAGATTGGTGGAGATCTTGAGATTCAAGCTGCTAAGCTTATCAAAGAACAAATTACTAAGCCAGTCGTAGCCTTTATCGCAGGTCAAACTGCACCTAAAGGTAAAACAATGGGTCACGCTGGAGCTATCGTTTCAGGATCTGCTGGAACTGCTGCTGAAAAAATGGCTGCACTTGAAGCTGTTGGTGTTACAGTTGTTGTTTCTCCTGCTGAAATTGGAAAAGCTGTTGCTAAAGTATTAGGTTAATTTTTTATCTTTTAATAAGAATAGGGCATTGCCTTATTCTTATAAACTTCTTCTCTCTTCTTTTAAATTAAATTTAACTAAAATACAACTTCTTTTCATAATAAATTTTACTTTCAATATAATATACTACAATAGAGTAAAAAGGTAACAAAATGAAACAGACATTTCAAGTGATGAATGTTAAATGTGAAGGCTGTGCATCTACATTAAAAGAGAAGCTTTTTGATCAATATGGTGAAGTAGAAGTAAATCTTGATAAAAATCCACGGGAAATCATTTTAGATGTTCAAGATGATGATATAGCGTCACTAGGAGAGAGACTTAAAAAACTTGGTTATCCATTTATTACAGAAAAGATGGGGTTTATAGATAGCAATTCTACAAAAGCAAAAAGTTTTATCTCCTGTGCTATTGGTAAAATAAACACATAATGAGTAAGATTTCTGTTGCTTCAAAAGGTAACAACTCCAGTTATAGTACTAATAATTCTATCTTATTCATATCATCCTTACAAAAAGTAAGTTATTCTCATATTAGTGAATAGGGTAACACCCTAACAAATCTCACTTAAATTTTAACAAATAAAAAGGGGAAAATATGGCAGCAATGGCAGCTCCCGAGAATACACCAGTATGGGTAGACACAGCTAGATGTAAAGCATGTGATATTTGCGTGGACGTATGTCCAGCAGGTGTTCTCTCAATGCAACAAGAACCAACTTCAACTTTGGGGGCAATGATTAATGTAATTGCACCTGATTCATGTATCGGATGTAATGAGTGTGAGCTTATATGTCCAGACTTTGCTATCTATGTAGCAGAGAAAAAAGAGTTTAAATTTGCAAAACTCACAGATACTTCTAAAGCTAGACAAGAAGCAATCGCAAATAATGGGTATAGACTACCTGCAGATTATAAGGAGGCAAACTAATGTCTGAAACAAGAGAAATTATATCAACTGGTAATGAACTATCAGCAATAGCTGGTGTTGATGCTGGATGTACATTTTTTGGGGGATACCCACTAACACCTTCAAGTGAAGTTATGCATGTTATCTCTGACCTTTTACCAAAGGTTGGTGGTACTTGTATTCAAATGGAAGATGAAATTGGTGCTATTTGTGCTGTTATTGGTGCAGGAATGGCAGGTACAAGAACTATGACTGGTACATCTGGTCCTGGTATGTCACTTAAAGCTGAAAACCTTGGTCTTGCTCAAATGGCAGAAGTACCTTTAGTTTGTGTTAACGTAATGAGAGGTGGTCCATCAACTGGTCTTCCAACACGTGTATCACAAGGTGATATTAAGCAATCAAGTAACCCATCTCATGGTGATTACCGTTCAATCACACTATGTGCAGGTAACCTAGCTGAGTGTTATACTGAAACAGTTAGAGCATTCAACATCGCTGATAGATTTATGCAACCAGTAATTGTTCTTTTGGACGAGACTATTGGTCATATGCATGGTAAAGCTGTAATTCCAACAGTTGAAGCTGTTAAAGCTGGAATTGTTCCTAGAAAATCATTTGATGGACCAGCTGATGAGTATTTCCCATATGAGTGTGGACCAACAGAGCCAGCAGTACTTAACCCAATGTTTGAAGGTTACAGATACCACTTTACAGGTCTTCACCATGACAGAAAAGGTTTCCCTACAGAAGAGATTGAAACTTGTAGAAAACTTATTCAGAGACTTGAAGATAAAGTTATGGCTCATCAAGATGAGATAGAACTTAATGAAGAGTTTATGTTGGATGATATGACTGGAGAAGATGGTGAAGTGCTTATCATTGCTTATGGTTCAGTTTCATTAGCAGCTAAAGAGGCAATCAGACACCTTAGAGCGGACGGAATTAAAGCAGGACTATTTAGACCTATTACACTTTGGCCATCTCCTGCAGATAAAATTGCAGAGCTTACAGGTAAAATTAAAAATGTTCTTTGTGTTGAGCTAAACATTAGACAATACACAGAAGAGGTAGAGAGAGCTGCAAGTAGACTTGATATTGAAGGTCTTTACAAAGTAAATGGTAGAGCAATTTCTCCTCATGAAATTGTAAGTAAAGTTAAGGAGGTATTCTAATATGGCATTTAATTATGATAAGTATTTAAGACTAGAGAAAATGCCAACACTATGGTGTTGGGGTTGTGGTGATGGAGTTGTATTAAAATCATTCATCCGTGCTGTTGATAAGCTTGGTATTAGCCAAGATGACATGTGTGTTGTTTCTGGTATTGGTTGTTCAGGAAGATTCTCTTCTTATGTTGACTTCAACACTATTCACACTACTCATGGTAGAACTGTAGCATATGCAACAGGTGTAAAGCTTGCTAATCCAGACAAACATGTTGTTTGTGTTGCTGGTGATGGTGATGCACTTGCTATTGGTGGTAACCACACGATTCATGGTTGTAGAAGAAATATTGATATTACTATGATTGTAATTCAAAACTTTATCTATGGTCTTACAAATTCACAAACTTCTCCAACTACTCCTCAGGGTATGTGGACAGTTACTCAAAAAATAGGTAATATTGACCCTACTTTTGATGGTTGTGAACTTGCAGTTGCATCTGGTGCTTCATTTGTTGGTAGAGAGAATGTTACTGCTCCTAAGAAACTTGAAAAACTTTTCATTGCAGCGTTAGAGCACAGAGGTTTTGCTTATGTAGAGGCACTATCTAACTGTCACATTAACCTTGGTAGAAAAAATAAAATGGTTTCTGCTATGGATAACCTTGATTGGATTGACAACATTACTATGCCAGTTAAAAAGTACAATGCTTTAACTGAAGAAGAGCAGCTTAACTTACTACCAACAGGTATCATTAAACAAGATACAGTGGTAAGAGAGTATTGTGATATGTATCAAGATATTATTGATGCACATCAAGGAAAAAGAGGTCCAATTACACAAGATGACTTCGAGAAAAAAATATAAGGAGACACTATGAGTAAAACATTAATGAGATTTACAGGTGTTGGTGGACAAGGTGTTCTTCTTGCTGGTGAGATTTTTGCAGCTGCAAAAATTGCTACTGGTGGTCACGGATTAAAAACAGCTACATATACATCACAAGTACGTGGTGGACCAACTGTTGTTGATATTCAACTAGATGATAAAGAGATTTACTACCCATATGCAAATGATGGTGAAGTAAACTTTATGCTTTCAGTTGCAAATGTATCTTACCAATCATTTAAAGATGGTGTTAAACCTGGTGGAACAATTGTTATTGAGCCAAACCTTGTAACACCTACAGAAGAAGATAGAAAAACATGGAATATCGTTGAGATACCTATTATTACTATTGCTAAAGAAGAGGTAGGAAATGTAATTACTCAGTCAGTAGTTGCACTTGCTATTGCTAATACATATATGGATGCTATTGATAAGCAAACACTTATTGATACAATGTTGAGTAAAGTACCTAAAAAGGTACATGATATTAACTTAACAGCATATGAGTTGGGTGAAAAATACGCAAAAGAATCAATGAAGTAATCTTTTCTTCTTGCTTCACTGCATCTTTGGGCGATGGAGTCAGTCATGTACTGACGTACACTCCTTCGTCCAAACACCCAAATCTACAGCAAATCAAAAAGAAAAATATAAATTCAAATTTATTGATTAAAGTACACTCTTTCGCAACAACTTTCAAACCTACTACAAATCAAAAACAAATCTTTACTTTAAGTCTATAATTTACTATTTTTTCATAAATACGACTAGTCGCATGAGCCTACTGCTGAAGTAGTCACAGCGACAGCGTAGTTTTTCGGGCTTTGCCTGAAAAGCGTTCTAATTAATGGATATCTATGCTATAATTCGCTCAGGTGCAACAGGTAGTTGCTGGTAGCGTTAGGCTACGAGAGGAAAGTCCGGGCTGCAAGTGAGGCAGGACTCCATTTAACGGATGGCCAGAGTAATCTGAGGGCAAGTGCAACAGAGAGAAAGTAGTCCATATATCTTTGATGTATGGTCAATGTGAAAGGGTGGGGTAAGAGCCCACCAGTACTTATGGTAACATAGGTAGCTAGGTAAACCCTGTCTGCAGCAAGAAGTATATGGTATAAGTCTCACAAGCTGTTAGATCAGCACACATACTTCGCTTGAGCGTTATGGCAACATAACGCCTAGATAAATAACTACCCACGACAAAACCCGGCTTATCGTTGCACCT
>JAYEHY010000065.1:0-14893 GCA_034659695.1 Campylobacterota bacterium
ACAAATCCAATGCTAGGGTATAAAAAACCGCTTCAAGGTGAGTTGACACTACTTCCAAAAGATGAAATAAGCACAAACTACTACCTAAGACTAGAAGTCAATGACGAGAGTGGAGTACTAGCAGCCACAACAGAGACACTAAGCAAGTTTAACATCTCCATAGAGTCCATGCTACAACAACCCCACCCCGCAGACGAAAGAGCAAAGCTTCTCTTTACCACACATGAATGCAAAGAGAGTAAAATGCAAGAAGCAATAGTAGCATTGTCAAAACTTAATGTAGTTCATGGAGATATTGCTATGATGAGGATTGAGAAGTAATCGGCTCATATTATGATACGATTAATCAATTTATTCGTATCATTTTTAATAAGCATACGAATAAACTTCTAAAAATATGATAATTTGACATATTTTTAGCTTCTAGCTATTATTTGAGATATAGTTTTATAAAAAGGGGATATTGTGACAAAAAGTCTTAATACACAAGATGTAAAAAAAGCTCAACCTTTTATAAAATGGGTAGGCGGTAAGCGAGGTTTACTGTCTCAAATCATCCCACTACTTCCCAAAAACTTTAATAATTATTTTGAACCTTTTGTAGGTGGTGGTGCTTTGTTTTTTGAACTTTATGCACAAGGTAAATTAGAAGGTAAAAAAGTATATTTATTTGATATAAATACTGAACTTATAAATACCTATGAAGTAGTGAGAGATAATCCAGCCGAACTTATAAAAAAGCTTAACACCTTTAAGCAAGAACATTCTAAAGAATATTACTATGATGTCCGTGCCTGGGATAGAAAAGATAATTTTTTAGAATTGGATGCTTTAACTCGTGCTACAAGGTTTATATACCTCAATAAAACTTGTTTTAATGGGTTGTATAGAGTAAATAAAAGTAATCAAAATAATGTACCTATGGGAAGCTATAAAAACCCAAATATTGCAGATGAAATGGCTATATATAATGCAAGTGAAGCATTAAAAAATGCTACTATTTTAAATGCTTCATATAAAGATGTGTTGCAATATGCCAGCAAAGATGACCTCGTGTATTTTGACCCTCCATATTATCCACTAACACCAACTGCCAGTTTTACTTCATATAGTGAATTTGAGTTTTTAGATAAGCAGCAGGAAGAACTTTATGAGACTTTTTGTGCTTTAGATAAAAAGGGATGTAGTGTCATGCATAGTAATTCAGATACTAGTTTTATAAAAGAACTTTATAGAAAGTTTGATATTCAATATATTCAGGCTAATAGGTTTATAAACAGTAAGAGTAATGAGCGTGGGAAGATTAGTGAAGTTTTTATAAGGAATGAAAATATGAAAAAAGATTATGATTTATTATCAACGGATGAAAAGAAAACTATTTTTACTGAAAATTTAGTTTCGACAAATAGAGGATTTAATTTTTATGTAGATTGGAGGAACGCTGAAGCGTATGAAGAATTTGATATAGAATTGAATGCCCTAAATGTTTTAATACGTATTGGTGATAATGACCTTTTTGAAGGGAAATTTATTCTTTTACTTAAGAAATTGCCGACAGTAATTAAAACTTTCCCTTTGTTATTTTCTTTGGCACGAAAAGAACGAGAAGATATTTGGAAGGGAAAAACTATTCTAAATATTTTAGAAGATGTTGATTTAGACAAGGATGCGCTAGACTACGATTTTATTATTCCTAATGAGTTATCTTCTGATTTTATCGAAAAATATTATGATTTTTTTAAAAGAATTGGTTTAAAAAACTTATTCCAAAATTTATTAGAAAAAAATGTATTGGATTATGTGACAGGAGTTTTGGTAGGTTTAGATTCACATGGAAGAAAAAATAGAGGGGGAAAAGCATTTGAACTTGCTTCTGAACCTATAATTAGAAATATATGTCAAAAATATGGTATTGAATTATTGATTCAGAAGCAATTTAAATATTTGCAATCAGAATACAAAATGAATATTGATGGTAATATTGCAAACAGAAAAGCAGATTTTATTTTAATAAAAAATGAAAAAGTTATCAATATTGAGGCAAACTTTTATTTTGCTAGTGGTTCAAAACCTGAGGAAATTATAGATTCATATGCAAATAGACAATATGAATTAAAACAAAACAATATAGAGTTTATTTACTTAACTGATGGTGTAGGGTGCTGGGGTAATATAGATAAAAATCAACTTATAAAAGGTTTTAATTCAATTACATATATACTTAATTTTTATATGCTTAAGAAAGAATATTTTGAAAGTATAATTAAAAAAATATTTAAATTATAAAGGTACTAAAATGGCATCAGGAAAAATAACATTACCACATACTTGTCCAAAATGTGGTCAAATAGCAAATAATGAAACAGAATTAAGAGACAAGTTTGGTTTTAGAACAATGACAACCAACGACGGAGAGAAAAGTGTTAGAAATCAAAGTTGGTGCAAAAACTGTAGATAATGACTTGTTGTATATAAAGAATGACTGAAGTATATTAATAAAAACATGTCAATTTGAAAGATTTAGATCCCTTCTAAAAAAAGATCGCTATACTTTACGCATATTTATCAAGGATTTGTTATGAGTAAAGTAAAACTATTGGAACCAAAAGAGTTTGAACAAGAGTGTACAACAGTATGGAGCTTTAGGCGCCGAGGTAATTGGGCTACCCATAAAAGTAAATATAGAGGCAATTGGGCACCTGAAGTTGTAAGAAATCTACTTGTTAGATATTCCAAAGAAGGTGATTATGTACTTGACCCCATGATAGGTGGAGGCACAACTGCTATAGAATGTAAACTTCTTAATAGAAATTTATTAGCACTAGATGTAAACCCAAGTGCTATTAAGATAACAAAAGAAGCCCTTGGCTTTGAGTCTGAGCATAATCCCAATATAAAACTAGAACTCAATGATGCAAGGACATTAGATATGCTAAAAGATGAATCTATAGATTTTGTGCTTAATCATCCCCCATATGCAGACATTATTAAATACTCAGATAAACAAATAGATGCAGACTTGTCGAATATTCATGATATAGACGAGTTTTGCGATGAGATGGAAAAGGTAGCAAAAGAGTTTTATAGAGTTTTAAAACCAAATAAGTATTGTGCTATTCTCATAGGCGATACGAGACGTAAAAAGATGTATCAACCTATGGCATATAAAGTAATGCAAAAATTCTTAGATGTTGGATTTGAACTAAAAGAAGACATAATTAAACAACAACACAACTGTAAAGCTACAGGTTTTTGGGTAAATAAATCTAAAGATTATAATTTCTTACTTATTATGCATGAACATCTTTTTATTTTTGAAAAAAGATAGACATGCAAATGTTTAAAGATATACTCCATGAAGAAGATGAACGAGCTATTACAGGATTTATAAATTCTAGTGGAGATTTAGAGTATAGTATTTATGAATGTGTTGATGGTGGATTTATAGACATAGAAGCTAAAGTTTATGATAAAGATGAGTTAGCGAAATTCCTTGAAATAGAATTAGACGACTTTATAGAAAGAAATAAATTTACTGCAACAATCATCGGGCATAATATTCGTATTGTGTTAAGTGATGGTAAGATTGTATCACTTAATGATTTGGATGATGAGGTATATGAGATAAGCCAATCTATATTAGATGGAAATGATATAGGAAATATATTTGTTGAGAGCAAAAAAGAAAAAGCACTTTGGAAAATAGTTTAAGATTTGACAAACTCACCCTATTTATATATAATAAAATAAAGTTTATATAAAAGGACTCCCAATGCAAACCATAGGCATAGGTGAACTACAGAAAAATATGGGGATATTGACTCATCTTACTGAAGCATTGACCATCGTTGACAAGCGTAAAAATAAAGAGGTAGCAGTGGTATATCCTATACATGAAGTAAATAAGCCTAATATTATAGAACAGATGTCTGCTGAGGCTCTAGCTAGAGCTAAAAATAGAGGCATTGTTATAGAAGACCTAGAAGCTGCAAAAGAAGTTGCAATGATGGAAGCTATGAAGGAAAAATATGGTTTCACTGATTGATACTAATGTCATCATTCGGTTTTTAGCAGCAGATGTTGAGGAGCTACACCTTGAGAGTGTAGAGATACTAAATAAAATTTACAATAATGAGTTAAAAGTAGAAATACTTGGTGAAGTGATTATGGAAGTTTTATTTGTTATGAAAAGAGGGTACAAGGAACCCAAAGATGTGACAGTTAAATCTTTAAAAGAGATATTGTCACTACGGGGTGTAGTAAACAAGGATAAGTATATTTTACTAGAAGCATTAACAATGTTTTGTGATAAGAATATAGATTTTGTAGATGCACTTATCTGTATAAAAAGTAAACTTGAAGGCTATAGTAAAATTAGTTTTGACAAAGATGTTATGAAAAAATGCGAAAAGTAAATAAAAAAGGAAACATAAAATGGTAAAAGATCACTATTTTGACATTTTCGCTTGCGTGTGACAAACTATAGGGTTATTTTCAGAGTTGAAGAAGAGAAAGTAGTTATAATTATTGTTCATATTGGACACAGAAAAGATATTTGCTAGGAGCATCAAATGAGTACATCTATAAACTACAATCAAATCATAAAAGATTGTCTTTGGGAATATACTATGAGTAAAGATGAGATTTCTGATTTAGCAAATAGTAGTGATTTTAGAGAACAGCAGTTTCTATTTGCTAAGATTCTTGAAAATAGTACACAGCTTTTTAATAGTATGGAGATATTTGATAAAGATAGTTTAGAGCGTTTGATTGTTGCATACAGAGTTCCAACATTTAACCGTGACTATATGGCTCGCAGAAAAAATATGCTTGAATACTATTTCTTAGATAAGCCACTAACAGTAAATGAGTTAAAATGGATAGCATAGACTATAGAAGACTTTATGAACTTCAAGATAAAGTTTTAGATGTTGTATTTGATGTAGAGAGTGAGTTTTATCTTACTGGTGGAACAGCACTATCTCGTTTTTATCAAGAAAAAAGATACTCTGATGATTTGGATTTTTTTACAAATAACTCTGGTAGATTTAACTATGCTGTTAAAAATATTGTAGCTAAGTTACATCATAACTTTGATGTAGAGTATGAACTAGAAGCTAGAGATTTTATTAGAGTTAATGTAGATAAACTCTTGCAAGTAGATTTTGTAAATGATAGAGTACCAAGATATAAAGATTTTGTTATTTTAGAAAATGGCTATAAAATAGACACTATAGAAAACATACTAAGCAATAAAATAACAGCTGTAATAGGACGAGATAATCCAAAAGATATTTTTGATATTTATCTTATTAGTAAATTTTATACTATTGATTGGAGAGAGATTTTAGATGCTGCACAAGATAAGTCAGCATTTTCACTTGATGACTTAATTGTTAGATTAAAAAGTTTTCCTCATAGACTTTTAAAGAGTATAAACTTAATAGATAAAACTTTTCTAAATGAGTTTGAAGATGAATTCAAAACTATTATAAATAAAATAAAAAAGGAAACATAAAATGGCAAAAGATCACTATTTTGATATAACGGCAAAACTAGATATGATGGAGTTGAAAAATGCTCTTGTGATGGCAGAGAAAGAGGTTGCTAATCGTTTTGATTTTAAGGGGTTAAAGGCTGAGTTTAATCTCAATGAAGATGCAAAGACACTAAGTCTCTCTTCAAGTTCTGACTCTAAGATAGATGCTCTGAAGGATATACTTATATCGAAGCTTATAAAAAGAGGTATAGCAGGAAAGTCACTCGATGAGGTAAAGACAGAGGGCATAAGTGGTGGTAACACAAAAGTTATCTACCGTATAGTAGATAGCATAGACAAAGATGAAGCTAAGAAGATAGTAAAGTCCATAAAAGCGATGAAGATAAAAGTAACACCATCCATACAGGGTGATGAAGTTCGTGTATCAGGCAAGAAGATAGATGATTTGCAAGCTGTTATGGCTGAGGTCAAAACTTTAGACTTGATGGCTCCTCTTAGTTTTGGTAACTTTAAATAAAATGTTATATAAATTATAACTATAAGTATATAGATGATAGAATAAGGTAAGTCTTATAGTATAAGGATTTACCATGAGAGTAGTTATAGTAGGTGGTGGTATTGCAGCTACTTACCTTGCAAATAATCTTAAAAAACTAGATGCTTCAGTTGATGTTGTAGTAGTAAGTGATGAGAAGTATGCTCCTTATGACAGAATACATCTTTGTAGACTGATAGATAACTCAGAAGATGTTAAGAGCATCTCTTTAACCATTGACCCTACAGTAAGGGTTGAACTAAATCAAAAAATTATCTCCATAGATAGAGAAAAGAAGAGAGTTCTGTCTGAAAACTCAATGTTCTCTTACGATAAACTCATAATTGCAACAGGTTCAACCCCATCTCCCTCTTTGACATTAACAGTGTTAGTAATGCATCTGTATTTAGATCTGCTGATGATTGTAATAGCATTAAAAATGGTTTAGAGGGTAGAGAAGTTGTAGTTGTTGGTAGTGGCCCTATAGGGCTTGAACTGCTAGAGACACTAAATGAGATGCCCAATGTCTCAAGTATTGCACTTCTACTTCGTGGTAATCACCTCTACTCAAAAGATTTGTCGTTAGAGTCTAGAAGAGTTATTGAATCTTGCTATAGTAAAAGTGGGAAGGTAACTATATCTTTTGAAGATGAGATAGTTGAGCATTTGGTTGAAGATGGCAAGATAAAGCTTCTAAAGAGTAAAAAGTTAAATATAGCAAACCCATACCTAATATTTGGAACTGGCATAAAACCAAACATTGATGAGTTTAGAGATACTCTAAAGTGTGGTAAAGGCGTGCTAACCAATAGATATATGCAGAGTAGTCAAGAAGATATATATGCCGTTGGAGAGTGTGCAGAAGTTGAAGAGTTTGGTTTTGTAGCAGGTCATGTAAAAGAGTGTACCTCTCAAGCAGATAGTGCCATTTCACATATATTGGGAGTAGCTCTTAAAGAGTATGAACCTGAGGTGACTATAGATATGCTAAAGGTTGGAGAGTTTGACCTAGTAGAGGTAAACTCAAATATGTTTAGTGAAGATGATGAGAAGCTATTAATAACTTCAAAAAAAGATAGTCGTATAGATGAATACTTTGTTAGAGATAGCAAACTAACAAGGTTTATAGGTATAAATTCAAATGTAGATGTTGGTTATGTTCAGACCCTTATAGAGGATCAGAAAGATGTTGATCTTAACTACCTTTATGAAAACAGACTCATTGGTGAACGAGGTCGGCTTATCTGTAGTTGTGAGCATGTCTATCAGCAGGATTTAGCAGATATAGTGGCTACTTCAGGCATAGACTCTTTTGCGCAACTTGCAAGTTTTAGTGAAGCTGGTCGTGTTTGTGGTCGTTGTAAAAAGATGGTAGAAGATGTCATAGATGACTCACAGCACCTTATTGACCCAAATATACCTAGAAAAAGTCCTGAAGAGATAAAGAGAGAACAAGAGATAGCTAAGGTAAAAAAACGCATAGATAAGTTTAACACTTTGCACCCTAGAAACAATCTAACAACAGACAACCTTGACTCTGCTATGGAGTCTCTTGACATCTCAAAACATGAGGTTAATAGCTGGATATCTATGGTGACAGCATCTATGCAACTACATCCTAGTTTTGAACAAGTAGTGGATGGTGCAGTTTGTAATCTAAACAGAGTACCCATAATATGGTTAGAACTTAGTGACTGCTCAGGAAACTCTGAAGCCTTCATAAAGTCAACAAATCCAGCCATAGAGGATCTTATATTTGACTACATATCACTTGACTACCATGAGCTAATTATGAGTGCTAGTGGTGACCAGAGTGAAACGATACTAGATGATATAGTTAAAAATCAAAAGGGTGAATATATACTAATAGTTGAAGGGGCTGTTCCTCTTGCTATGGATGGAAAGTACCTACGCATTGGTCCAAAAGGTGAAACAGGCATAGAGTTACTCCAGAAGTGTGCCAAAGATGCTGCACTAGTACTAGCTGTTGGCTCTTGTGCATTAGATGGTGGAGTAGTAGCTGCTTCTCCAAACCCTACTGGTGCAGTTGGTGTAGCCCAAGCTCTTAAAAGAGATGACATTATAAATATACCAGGGTGTCCAACAAACCCTACTAACATAGTAGGAACACTCCTATCTTATCTAATGTTTGAAGAGTTACCTGAGTTAGATGAAAATAATCGTCCACTATGGGCATACCAAGGTAGAGTACATGATAACTGTGAAAGACGGGGACACTATGAGTTGGGTGAGTTTGTAAAGGAGTGGGGTGACTCTGGTGCTAAAAAGGGCTACTGTCTCTTTGAGATGGGATGCAAGGGTCCATACGCATTTGTAAATTGTCCTACTATGAAGTTTAACAGTGGTACAAGTTGGCCTGTTCAAGCAGGGCATGGTTGTGTGGCTTGTGTAGAAGTTGGTTTTTTTGACAAGTATGCTAACGAAAGAGAGGTAGAGAATGAGTAGAAAGGTAGTAATAGACCCAATAACAAGAATTGAGGGACACTTAAGGGCTGAGATACTGGTTAACGAGGAGGGCATTGTTACAGATGCATTTGTGAGTGGACAGCTCTTTCGTGGCATAGAGACTATCTTAAAAGGTCGAGACCCTAGAGATGCAGGACTTTTAGCTGGGCGTATTTGTGGTGTCTGTACCAACTCTCACTTTCGTGCTGCTGTAAGTAGTGTAGAGGATGCATACTCTTTAGAGATTCCTAAAAATGCAGATATTATTAGAGATCTTATTGCAATGGCGCTGTTTATACAAGATCATGTTGTACACTTTTATCACCTGCATCTGCTTGACTATGTAGATGTTACCTCTGCTCTAAAAGCCGATGCAAAGCTCGCTTCAAAAGAGGCTCATAAGTATCACAAAAAACCATTTAGAAACTCTCACTCTCACTACGAAGCTGTTTTAGAGAAGTTACAAAAGTTTGTAAAAGCTGGAAGGCTTGGCCCATTTTCAAATGGCTATTGGGGTCATGATGACTATAAGTTAACACCAGAACAAAACTTAGTTCTTATCTCTCACTATCTTGAAGCTTTAAAGTTTCAAACAAATATATCTAAAGCTGTTGCGATATTTGGTGGGAAGACACCACACCCTCAAAGCATAGTTGTTGGTGGTGTTACAAGTGTTGCAGACATGTTAAATCCTCAAAGGTTAAATGATTATATATTTATCATAAAAGAGTCAAAAGAGTTTATTGACCGTGCGTACCTACCCGATATGAAGCTACTTGCTACGGCCTATAGAGATGAGATAAAAGCTGGCATAGGTCGTGCAAATGGTAACTTTCTATCTTGTGGGGGTTACGATTTTGAAGACAATATGAAACTCTTCTGCTCTGGTACTATCTATGGTCATGATTTTGAAAATATTGATGAGTTTGATGAGAGTAAGATTACAGAAGAGATAGATAGAGCTTGGTATAAAGATAGTGCTAGTGGTCATAAAGTCTGCTACACAGACCTCAATAGTGATGGAACCCTAAAGAGTTCAAAAAATAGCGATAAGTACTCTTGGATAAAAGCTCCAAGGTATGATGGAAAAACTATGGAGACTGGTCCACTTGCTCGTGTACTTATGAGTTACTTAAAGGAGAATCCTCTTATAAACCCATTTGTAGATGAATTTTTGCAAGATACCAATTTGGAGTTACTAGATCTATCTACAACTGTTGGAAGAAACTGTGCTAGAGCTATAGAGACTAGCTACATATGTGAGTATATTTTCAAACTTACATCAAGACTTATACAGAACATAAAGTACTACGATACAGAGAGTTGGGTAAAGTTTGATTTTGATAAACTTAAGAGCAAAACAAAAGGTAGAGTCTTTCTAGAGGTACCTCGTGGCATACTTAGCCACTTTGTAAATATAGAAGATAAAAAAATAGAGAATTTCTCTGTCATAGCCCCAACAACTTGGAACGCTACACCTAAAAATTTAGATGGCAAAAGAGGTGCTTACGAGGAGGCTCTAGTGGGCATAAAAGTAAAAGATACATCAAAGCCTCTAGAGGTCTTAAAAGTTTTACACTCATTTGACCCATGTTTGGCATGTGCTGTTCATGTTATAGATAGTGAGGGGAAAGAGCTTAGTCAATACAAGATACAGACTATTTGATGGGACAAAACATACTCATAGGCATAGGTAACATTCTTTTTTGTGATGATGGTATTGGTGTTAAAGTTGTAGAGTATCTAAAGAGTAACTATAGATTTGAACCAGATTTAGAGCTACTTGATGGTGGTACTCTTGGGTTTGGGCTTCTAGAGTACTTTACTCAGTATGAGAGAGTTTTTATAGTAGATACTATATCTATAGATGATTGTGCAGGGGAGTTTTATGAGATTCCATCAGATGAGTTGTTAGGTGGTAACCCATATAAAAAAACAGCACATGAAGTTGAAGTTTTGCAGATGTTAGAGGTTTGTGAACTCTACGATAAAAAAGCAGAAGTGGTAGTGTTGGGGATTGTGCCAGATGATATAACAAGTGCTAAGATAGGATTAAGTCAGATATTAAATGAGAAGTTTAGTGATATAATATTTAAAATACTATTATCATTAAAGAGAGCAGATATAGAGAGTTTTAAACTAAAGGAGTTGTAGAGATGAGAGTTTTAATACTATTTAATTTATTTATAGGTAGTCTGTTTGCACATGGCAACGGACATATGCACTTTTTGGGCTCTATGCACATAGAGACACTTTTACCCTTTTTATCATTAGTAGCAGTTGCTTTTTTGCTATATAAACTATATATAGATAAATTTAAACGAGATAATTAATGTGTTCTGATTGTGGTTGTAGTATAACAGATGGGCATACTCATAGTAGTGGGCATCAGCATCTACATGATAATCCTCAACTAAATGAGACTAAAACTGTAGATGTCATAAAGAAGATACTAGATAAGAACGATAGTGAAGCACAACACAATAGAGTCCACTTTGAGAAGAGTGGAGTCTTAGCTATAAATCTTATGAGTTCACCTGGAAGTGGTAAGACATCACTACTTGAGAAGTTAGCAGACCTAGCAGAGTTTAGCTTTGGGGTTATAGAGGGTGACTTGGAGACAAGCCGTGATACCGATAGGTTAAAAGAAAAAGATATTCCTGCCATTCAGATAGAGACAGGTTCTGCTTGCCACTTAGATGCTTTTATGGTACATAAAGCTCTTCACAATATGCCACTAAAAGAGTTAGATGTATGTTTTGTAGAGAATGTAGGTAACTTAGTCTGTCCAGCCTCTTATGATGTAGGGACACACTTAAATATTGTGCTAGTGAGTATACCAGAGGGTAATGATAAAATTGCCAAATACCCTGTAATGTTTCGTAAAGCTGACTTAATTCTCATCACAAAAACCGATCTCCTACCATATATTGACTACACTATAGAGTCTGAAAAAAAAGAGGCTAGGAAAATTAAACCAAATGTAGATATATTGGAAATTAATATTAATGATGAGTCTATAAAGAGGGTTGCAGAGTGGATAGAGTTTAAGAGAAAGATGAGATAATGTGCCTCTCAATCCCCTCTAAAATAACAAAAATAGATAAAGAGAAAAACTCTGCGATAGTTGATACCATGGGGGTATCTCGTGAGTGTAGCCTTGATCTTATGGAGGAGGGTACTCTAAATGTAGGGGATTATGTTTTAATTCATATAGGTTTTGTTATGAGTAAAATAGATGAGGTTGATGCTCTCTCCTCTCTTGAAACCTACAGAGATGTTTTAGCTATAATGGATGCTAAAGATGAGTAGTGTGTTAGAGTTAAAAGATCTGTATGATGGATTTAGGCAAGCAGATACCATAGAGTCATTTGCAAAGCTCATAGAGATAGAGTCTAAAAGTTTAACAGATAACCTAAACATTATGGAGGTGTGTGGTGGACATACACATACCATAATGAGGTATGGACTAAAACAGCTTCTACCACCAAATATAAACTTTGTTCACGGACCTGGTTGTCCTGTATGTGTAATGCCAAAAGAGAGAGTAGACCACGCTATAAAACTGGCAAAACTATCTGATGTTATCTTGGTGACGCTAGGTGACATGATAAAGGTACCAGGTAGTAGTGGAAGCTTGCAAGATGCAAGAGCTCAGGGAGCAGATGTAAGATTTGTCTACTCTCCACTTGATTGTCTAAAAGTTGCAAAAGAGAACTCTACTAAAATAGTTATATTTTTTGCTATAGGCTTTGAGACAACTACTCCTATGACATCTGCTCTCGTAGACCATGTAATCAAAGATGAGGTGAAAAATCTACTCTTTCACATAAACCATGTCACTGTGCCAGAACCCATAAGAGTACTACTTGATGATAAAGAGAGTAGACTTGATGCCTTTTTGGGCCCAGCTCATGTAAGTGTAATAGCTGGCAGTAAGATTTATGATGAGTTTGCAAAAAAGTACAAAAGACCTGTAGTAGTTAGTGGTTTTGAGCCTGTAGATGTTATGGAGTCTGTTCTTATGTGTGTTAAGCAGGTTACGCAAAAGAGGTGTGAAGTTGAGGTGCAATATAGTAGAAGTGTATCTTACAATGGTAACATAGAGGCACAAACCTTAAATGAAAAATATTTTCAAAAAAGAGAAAACTTCAAGTGGAGGGGCATAGGAGAGATTGCTAAAAGTGCTTTAAGGTTAAAAGATGAGTATAGCTACTTGGATGCAGAGGTGGTCTATAGAGAGATTTTACAATCTATAGATGTAGATGACCATAAAGAGTGCATTTGTGGAGAGATACTTAAAGGAAAAGCAAACCCTAAAGATTGTAAAGTATTTGCAACAGCGTGTAAACCATCTACTCCACTAGGCTCTTGCATGGTAAGTAGTGAAGGGGCATGTGCTGCTTACTATAGGTATGGAGATGTGTTATGAGTAAAAGCAAATTTATCTCATTTGAGTACCAAAAAAAGAGTTATAAGATAATAGCATGACAAAAACAGTAACACTAGCCCACGGTAATGGTGGTGAAGAGAGTAGTGAGCTTGTCTCTAAGGTTTTCTACAAAGCTTTTAAAAATGAGATACTTCAAAAGAGTGAAGATGCTGCCATTATACAGAGTGGTAAATTAGCTTTTAGCACCGATAGTTTTACAGTGACTCCCCTTTTTTTTGCAGGAGCTAACATAGGTAAACTTGCTATATGTGGTACCTGTAATGACCTTGCTATGATGGGTGCAAAACCTAAATACTTAACATGTTCAGTCATAATTGAGGAGGGATTTTGTGTAGATGAGCTTAAGAGCATTGTCTCATCTATGCAGAGTGAACTAGAGATAAATGGTGCTAAGGTTGTTAGTGGTGATACTAAGGTAGTACCTCGTGGAAGTGTTGACAAGATATTTATCAACACAACTGGTATAGGTGAAGTTTTAAAACCAAATATAAGTTCAAACTCCATAAGCCAAGATAGCATAGTTCTAATCTCTCGTGACATAGGGTGCCATGGTGCAAGCATATTTGCTACTCGTGAAGGCATAGAGTTGAGTAGTGAACTTCAAAGTGATTGTGCCTCTTTATATCCTGTTGTAAAAAAGTTAATAGATGCAAATGTAGAGATAGTTGCTATGAGAGATGCTACTCGTGGTGGGGTTAGTGCAGTGTTAAATGAGTGGGCTACTCAATCAAATGTATGCATAGAGATAGAGCAGAGCAGTATCCCAATCTGTGATGAGGTTCGTGGACTTTGTGAGATATTGGGCTTTGATGCTATGACTCTTGCAAATGAGGGAACTTTTATCTTGGCAGTGAAGAGGGAATCTCTACCCAGTGCCTTAGAGATTTTAAAAAAATTTAACAGTAGTGCTTGTGTCATAGGCAAAGTTACACAAAGTTACCCTAAAAAAGTACTACTTAAGTCAGATTGGGGAACTAAGAGATTTTTAGCTGCACCCAGTGGAGAGCTACTCCCTAGGATCTGTTGATGCATGAATATAGCATTCTTCAAAGTCTCATAGAGTCTTGCGAGGAGAGTGCTAAGCAAAATGGTGCAACTAAAGTAACAAAGGTTTTTGTAAAAATTGGCGTTATGAGTGGTGTAGAGCCTCATCTACTTAAAGAGGCATTTGAAACCTTTAAGGAGCAGACCATCTGTGATGGGTGTGAGTTTGTTATGGATATACAAAAGGTTAAAATATTTTGTTACGACTGTAACAGAGTAGCACTACTTGAAAAGAGAGAGTACCTGTGTCCAAACTGTAAAGGTGGAGACCTTACTGTAGAAGATGGTGAGGATATGTATTTGATGAGGTTGGAGCTTGAAGTTTAGTTACCAAATTATCATCAGTGGTGTAGTTCAAGGGGTTGGTTTTCGTCCATTTATATATAATTTGGCAAATAGGCTAAATATAGATGGCTATGTAACCAATAGTAGTAGTGGGGTACTCATAGAGTTGAGTGCCGATAAAAAGAGAGTAGATGAGTTTATCTTATCTATAAGAGAGCTCTCTCCACCTCTTAGCAACATAGACTCCATAGAGATAAAAAGGGTTACATACAAAAAGAGATTTGAAGGTTTTGAGATACAAAATAGTATAAACCAAAATCTTCCTACTACTAAAATATTATCAGATATATCTATGTGTGAAAAGTGCCAAATGGAGTTAGATGATAGGAGCAATAGACGATTTAACTACCCATTTATAAACTGCACCAACTGTGGAGTACGCTATAGCATTATAAAAAACTTACCTTACGATAGAGATCAGACCTCCTGACTTCACCTATCCACACTACAAAAAATCTATCCAAGCCCCCAAATAAGGGGATGAATAATTAAACCTAAAATTGTAGTGCCTAATATATTATGTAGTTGTTTACATAAGTTTAATTTTGAT
>JAYEHY010000066.1:0-3129 GCA_034659695.1 Campylobacterota bacterium
ATAATAAAAATAAGGAGAGTGACGTATGATAAGAATTAAAATTCAATGCACGGAGGCAGAAAATGCTGACTAGTAAAAGAATCATTTTATCGGCAGTGGTGGCTTCGGTAGCACTACAGGCGGAAATAGTAAATCTGGAGGAGATCACTGTAACTACAGCGACCAAAACGGAGAAAAGTATAGAAGGTGTGAGTGCTTCTGTAATTGTCATTGATGAAAAAGCCATAGAAAAGATGGGTGCCTCATCCTTGGGTGATATAGTTTCAAGAACACCAGGACTTACAAGGCAATATGGTACTTTTCCATCTGCTTCAAGTAAATCAAAATCATCTGTTTCCCTAAGAGGTATGGGTGCTACAGGTACACTTTTCCTTGTAGATGGAGAGAGACTGGCTGGAGAAGTTAAAAACCCTTATGATCTTGACAGAATCCCCGCTTCTATGATAGAGTGTATTGAGGTTGTAAAAGGTCCTATGAGTACACTTTATGGAGCTGATGCAGTTGGCGGAGTTATAAATATCATTACTAAGCAGCCCAAGGATGGGTTTAAGGGTTCTTTTGGTATTAAAACGGGTGCCAACATAGATGGAGAGGGTAAAAATCACGATATTGATTTAAATTTTAGAGGCAAAAAAGATAAACTTAAATACAGTTTTTATGCTAATGGACTAAAATCTACACCTTATACTCAGAATGAGAGGGCAGATGTACGTGTAGGTGGCGGAAAACAGAAACCATCACATGTACGTGATATACCTATGCCTGGTTATCTAAAGCCTGATAATCCTAAAACACATGGACACGTATTTTATCTACATCCAGATGGAACAGTAAAGCCTAAGTCTCCACATGCAGGTACTAATTATGCTGCAGACAGTGCTTTTGGTCAGGCTAGTTTTGATACATTTAAACGCGGTGTATCGGCTAATGCAAAAGATTTTTATGATACTGATGTAACATATAGAGAAAAAGCCAATGTGTTCAATATAGGCACAAAACTTGAATATGAATTGACTGATACATTGTCTGCGGGTGTTGTTTTTTCGTATCTGAATGAAGAGAGATGGGGAACCTATAATGGATTTGCTCATCCTTTTGGATTTAAGCCACCTGTAGGGCATAAAAAAAATCCTATTGTAGGATATAAACCTGATGGCACACCTATTGGTTTTGTAGATAAAAAAGGGCATCCAAAAGGGATGTGTCCTGCTTGGAATGTACCTGTAAATTCACATGATGAAAATACAAGAAGAGTACTTTCAGGAGATATTAAATGGGCTGCTAGTGAAGATTTGTTCTTGAAATTTAAAGTCTATAACACATACTATGAAAAAAGAAATACGACTACCATGAAGCATTGGCAGGATTTTGGATTTCCAAATGAAAAGAAATCGGCTGCAAATGGCATGAATGCTGATGTTGACATTACCTCTTATGAACTTTCTGGTAACTATGTTTTAGATGATGCGCATCTTCTAACATTTGGTGCTGAATATAGAGATGAAAAAAGAGATTCTACGGTATTTGACTCTACACCTAATATGAGTAGAAAAGAGGTAGACTATAAGGCCATATATCTACAAGATGAATGGAAAATAAGTGATACACTTAACGTAGTATTGGGAGCAAGATATGATGCCATCTCTAATGCTGAAAATAAAACTACAGTTAAATTGGGTGCAGTAAAAAACTTCTCCAAATTGTTTAATCTAAGATTGAACTTTGCACAGGGATATAGAACACCGGACATTAGAGAAATGTACATAAACAAGCAGACACCAAATGGACTACAGCTGGGTGCTGAAGTTGTTGGTTATAACTTGAAGCCAGAATTTACAAATTCTTTTGAAATAGGAATGAGTGGTAAGGAAGGTGGCTTTGGTTATAGCACTGCTATTTTCTTTAATAAAATTGAAGATCGTATAGAAAAAGTAGGTGGACAACAACCTAATTCATATACTTTTGTAAACGTAAGCAAGGCAGAGACTATGGGTCTTGAGTTTGTGATGGATTATGACTTTGATAATGGTCTCTACACGGCATTTACATGGAATGAACTCAGAACAGAAGACAAAGATACAGGCAAAGACTTAGAGTTTAACCCTCAGAGAACACTTTCACTAAAGACAGAATATAGTATAAGCGACAACTTTAATGTGGGTCTTTTGGCTACCTACACAGGGGAGCAAAACTACAGTACTTTTATGATGAAGCCTATCAATGGAAAACCTACTAAAGTTAAATTAGATAAAACAACTGACGCATTTACACTTGTGGATCTCACTACTTCTTACAAGTTTGGAGCAGAAAACAAATATGAAGTCTATGGTGGAGTCAATAATATATTTGATGAAAAAGTAGAAGATGTTTTAGGCTCGAATGTAGGTACGTATTTTTATGCAGGTGCGAGAGTTAAGTTTTAGTTTTGAGGGCATTGTCTGATTTTTGGCATCATGAAACTTGGTTGACATGTAAGTCCCTTTATTAATTATAAAAAAGGAAAATAAATATGAAAAGAATAGTAACTGTAAGTTTGGCATTGGGCTTAGTAACCGCATTAATGGCGAAACCAAATATAGACAACTCAGAGTTCAAATCAAATTTAAGTGAAATAGCAGGTAAAAAAGGTCTGTTTGCTCCAAATGAAAAGTTCCCAAAAGATTACTTTTTGATAAACAAAAACCTTCCCTTCTCAGTAGGCTTGACACTGCATCATCCTGAAAGTTCAAAGTTAGAGCTTACAAAAGAGCAGATAGGAAAGATACAAGAGATCAAAGCTGCGACTATGCCAACAGTCATTAGATCTGCAAAAGAGATAAAAGCACTTGAGTTGGCACTTTCAGACAAGATGGTCAAAGGTGCAAAAGCTGAAGAGATGGGCGCAGAGGTCGATAAGATCGCTACCCTTAAAGCAGCGTTGACCAAAGCACATTTAAAATGTATCGAATCGGTAAGGGAAGTGCTGACTGAGAAGCAAAGAAAGACACTTCTGTCATATGCAAGTAAAAAGATGAAACAGAAATAGTAGAGTCATAGATGAATCATAAAATTATTTTCACCTTCACCTTCGTCACGATAGGGCTACTGCATGCTTATGTTTTAAGTTCTGTGACCTTGAAAGAAAATAGG
>JAYEHY010000067.1:0-3118 GCA_034659695.1 Campylobacterota bacterium
GTGTTCTGTATCAAGGCTTAAATGTTGGTTTAGTTCTTTAAATATCTCTTTCTCGTGTTTTATAAGTTCAATTTTCTCTTTTAGTACTTTGGTACCCCAAGGGCATTTCCTCCCTACGGTCAGGGCAGTTTTTGGGATTGATATCAATAATAGGACGATGACCTAAAAGCTTTGAATATTCTCTGATGATGTCAGCATCATATCCTGCATCTTGTAAGTCATAAAGATAGTTTATACGACTTGTAGGTACGCATCACACTTAGCCACCCCGAGCATCACTACTTGGCCAGTGTACGCATTAACACTTGGCCACCTCACGCATCGTTTATCTGGCCACTATTTTGTTCCAATGCGTGCATAAGAAAAAATTAAGCTAAAGAGTATTCTTAAATACAATACACCTAAAAATAAAGGTGTAAAAATGAGGAGAATACAAATGAGTAAAATTAAAGAGGTGTTGAGATTAAAATATCTTAACCAATTATCAAATAGACAAATCCAAACAATGACAGGCGTATCAAGAAATAGTGTTGCCAACTACATAAAGAGCTATATAGAGCTTGACTCTTCACTTGAAGAGGTACTATCACTAAGTGATGCAGACTTATCTCAACTTTTCTTCGCAAAGAAGCCTTTGACAACTAAGACTAAGCCCGATATCATCCATCCAGACTGGAATGAGGTACACGAAGAACTCAGTAAAAAAGGGATGACAAGACTTCTCTTATGGGAAGAATATAAGGAGAAACAACCATCACTATACAGTTATAGCCAGTTTAATCGCTATTACAAGAAGTTTATAAAAACGGTAAACCCATCCATGAGACAAGTGCACTACAGTGGAGATAAACTCTTCATAGACTACAAGCCTTAAAAGGCAGTGCAAGTGAGCCATTAAATGGCGAATCGTACAGTGGTGTAACCATGCCAATCACAGATCAAATTACAGGAGAAATTACAAAGGCTCAAATATTTGTAACAGTACTTGGTGCAAGTGGATACACGTTTGTACATGCTACTGGCACTCAATCAACCAAGCACTTCATTGAGTCTCATATTCAAGCCTTTGGTTTTTATGGAGGAGTACCAAACATATTAGTGCCAGACAATCTAAAAGCAGCAGTAATCTCTCATAAAAAAGGTGTTGTCAGGTTAAACGATAGCTACAAAGATATGGCAGCCCACTATGGTGTTGCAGTAGAGCCTGCAAGACCCTATAAACCACAGGACAAGTCTAAGGTAGAGTTAGGAGTAAAAGCCATTCAGAGATGGATACTGATGAAACTTCGTAACCACACTTTCTTTAGTGTTGATGAACTCAACCAACAGATAAACCTTCTCATAGATGGCTATAACAATAAAATCATTAGACGACTAGGTAAAAGCAGAAGTGAACTCTTTGAGACTTTAGATAAACCTCTTCTACACCCATTAAGAGCAAACCAATATATCTTTAAAGAGTTCAAACGAGCAACGGTAGGGATAGATTATCACATAGAACTAGAGGGAAGCGGGTACTCTGTTCCCTACATGCATTTAGGGAAAAAAGTAGATGTAACGTACTCTAGAACGTCTGTACTTATCTCACTTGATGGTGAAACAATAGCACATCATCCTAGACTCTCTCAGAAATATCATGACTCTACAATGTTAGAACATATGCCTCCTGAGCACCAATATCAATATGAAAAATGGAATCCAAAAAGAATACTGGGATGGGCTAACTCCATAGGTGCTCACACAACAGCACTCATGGAGTCTATCATGGAGAATCGTTCTCACCCAACACGAGGATATAAATCCTGTATGGCAATCCTAAGCTTCTCAAAAACGTATGGTAATACTGCACTAGAAGCGGTGTCAGCAGTAGCGCTTGAAATGAATCGTCACAATGTTGCTTCTGTAGAATCAATGCTCAAGACAAAGAGCTACTTACTCCTCAATCAACATCAAGTTGCCAATAATGCTTATGCTAATGGACATGAAAATATTAGAGGCAGTGAGTATTATTCACAGCAGACAAACAAACTCAATAAGGAAACAAACTAATGATTACACTCTCAACACTAATAGAACAAACAGCACAACTGAGCCTCTCAGGCTTTAAGGAGTCTCTACTGTTTCAGAGTGAAGATATGAAGTATCAGTCCCTATCATTTGAAGAAAGACTCTACCATCTCTTTGAAGCAGAGATAAATCAGAGACAAGACAAACGGATAAAAAGGATGCTTACCCTTGCCAAGCTAAAAGACTCCTCTGCTTCATTAGATCAGATTCAATATTTAGCAAAAAGGAAACTAGATAAATCTCAAATACTCTCTTTAGCTAATTGTGAGTTTATCAATAAAGCACAGAATATTTTACTTACGGGTGCCACTGGAACTGGGAAGAGTTTTTTAGCCCAAGCAATTGCAAGACGGGCTATATCACTTGGTTACTCTGCAAAGTATTATAGAGTGACCGCTCTGCTTGAAGAGATAAAGATGGCAAGGCTAGATGGTAGTTATACAAAGACGCTTGCAAAGATTTCAAAGTTTAAACTTTTACTGCTTGATGACTTCGGAGTTACACCACTTAAAGGAGATGAGATCAATGACTTGCTTGAGATAATAGAAGAGAGAACCCTCAATGGCTCAATCATCATTACAGCACAATTACCAATCAAAGAGTGGTATGCATATTTAGGAAATGAAACTATCGCTGATGCGATGATGGATAGATTGATTCACACTGCTCATAAAATTGAGTTAAAAGGTCCATCCATGAGAGAATTACTTGCAAATACATAAAACACTTGACCACCTATGGTAGAATGTCAATAAGAATACTTTTTAGGAATTTACTGGCCAAATGTTTATGCGTATGGGTGGCCAAATGGATGCGTATCTACACTGTCTTCATAGTCTTCATGAAGTAAGCCAAAAGTACTGTTGTAGGTATGGTCATAATGTACCTGCTCTAAAGTACCTTCTTCGTTTAGCCACACTACAAATAAGTCTTCAGGTATTTTAACCGTATACTGCATAATCAAATCTACATCATCTGATACTCTACTGTTACAATAATAATGCACTGCACCACCACCTGTAAGGTATGCTTTTACTGGAGTTTGTTTATG
>JAYEHY010000068.1:0-42788 GCA_034659695.1 Campylobacterota bacterium
TTAAATCCATCTAATCTAACCATATTACTACCATCACTTAAAGCAATACCTGGGTCTGGGTGAACTTCCATAAAATAACCATCTACACCTACAGCAGCAGCAGCTTTAGCAATATAAGGTGCATAATGAGGATTTCCTCCTGATGTTGCTCCACCTCCTGGTCTTTGTGTAGAGTGAGTAACATCCATAATTACAGGATATCCAAACTCTTTCATATCTACTATCTGTGTAAAGTCAACGACAAGTCTTCCTAAGCCCAACAGTGTTCCTCTTTCAGTTAACATAATCTTACAGTTACCTGCCTCTTTTACTTTTTGTGCAGGGTAAAACATATCTTTACCATCTAAAAACTGTGCTTTTTTAATGTTGACTATTTTATCTGTTTTAGCAGCTGCTACGAGTAGGTCTGTTTGACGACAAAGGAATGCAGGTATTTGTAGTATATCTGCTACTTCTGCTACAGGTGCAGCTTGATGTGACTCATGTATGTCTGTGACGATAGGCAGATCAAAAGTCTTTTTTACCTTTTCAAGTATTTTAAGACCCTCTTCTAGTCCTGGACCTCTAAAACTACTTAATGAAGTTCTATTTGCTTTATCAAAAGAGGCTTTAAAAATATAGGTAAAATTTAACGCTTCACTTATCTTTTTTACTTCTTCGGCTATTTGCATAACTAACGCTTCACTCTCTATGGCACATGGCCCTGACAGTAAAAATCTACCTTCTTTCAGTTTACTATATAACTCATCATTACTTAACATTTATATTACCTCACTTTTATTAATCTGTTTTTCAATTATAGCTTCCAATAAATTCTGCTCTTCTAAAATAAAGTCTGCCAAATCTCTCAAAGCTCCATCGCCACCTTTTGACATAGTTACATAGTCTACATGCTTTTTCATATACACTCTTGCATCATTTGGTGTTGCACTCAACCCACATCTTGTAAGTATAGGTAAATCAATAATATCATCACCTATATATGCAATTTGCTCA
Source organism: Campylobacterota bacterium (assembly GCA_034659695.1). Taxonomy (GTDB): domain Bacteria; phylum Campylobacterota; class Campylobacteria; order Campylobacterales; family Sulfurovaceae; genus Sulfurovum. The sequence continues at coordinate 997 of JAYEHY010000068.1, forward strand.
TTTTGTAAATTGTATTCTTTTTTAATTCTATTGTATTGTACAAGTTTGTCATGTGAACCATGAAAATGAAAATCTAACTTTAGCTCTTGACATCTATTTTTAACAACTTGAGAATTTCGTCCTGTAATTGCACCTACAATGAAACCTGCTTTTTTAAGATGAGATATTATTTGCCCATCCTTTACATTAAAACGCTTTATTTCCATACCTGTATTATCATAAATAATACCGCCATCTGTTAAGACACCATCAATATCAAATACGATGGCTTTTATCTTTATTGCTTTTTCTTCTAGTAACATTTCATTATCTCTCTTACTTTTTCTAAATCTTCTTGAATATCAACTCCAACAGGCTCATAATCAGTTTCAATCATTTGGATTTTATAACCATATTCCAAAACTCTTAGTTGTTCTAACTTTTCTAATTTCTCTAGGTATGTTTGTTCCATTGTTGCATACTCTTGTAAAAACGCTTTTTTATAACCATAAATACCAATATGTTTATAAAACCGTAATGGCTTAGGAATTGTTTTATGGTGATTAAGTAGTGTTTCCCACTCATCTCGATGATGTGGAATAATAGAACGTGAAAAGTAAAGGGCATTTTTATTTTTATCTATAGTAACTTTTACTGCATTTGGAGATTTAAGTTCATCAGTCGTTTTTATTTTATGCATGGCACTTACCATATCTGTCTCTTTATTTTCTAGTGCATTAGCCAACAGTGTTATTAATTCTGAATCCATTAATGGCTCATCACCTTGAACATTGATAACATTATCACACTCTAAATACGCCATAGCTTCGGAAAGTCTATCTGTACCTGATTCATGTTTCTCACTTGTCATAATAACATTAGATGTAAAGTTTTCGCATATACTTTTAACTTCATCAGAGTCTGTTGCTATATAAACATCTACAATACCATCAGCTTTTTTTGCTGCTTCAAAAACATGTTGAATCATAGGTTTACCACAAATATCAAGTATCACTTTTCTTGGAAGGCGTGAGGAACCTAGTCTTGCGGGAATTATAACTATTGTTTTCATAAAATAAAACTCCTTTATTTAAAAAAGCATCTATATCTTTAAGTTAAATTATAATTAAACTAACTTCAACAATACCTATTAAATTTATAAAATATGGTTTTAATATATATTAATATGATATAATTTATCTAAAATAATAACTGGAGACTTTCCCATTATGAATGATCACAACTTAGATGACCTTATTATCGATGATGTTGAGCCTAAAAATAATAAATTTAAAGGCCTGCTAACTATTACTGCATTAATTGCTATTATGTTAATTGTAGGCATTATTTTTTCAAAAATTGTACTTAAAGACCCTAATGCAGATAAAACTCCACTAGAAGACAATAACAGTGAAATGATAAGCCCAGAACTTACACTACAAAGTACTCCTGAGACTCAGAGCATGCCAGAGCCAGAGGAAGATACAAATGAGAGTACAATTAGTGAGGAAATAGAGGTAAAACTTAACTCTGAAACTAATAGTACAGAGGTTGAAGAAGTTGCAAAAGAGACTATTGAAACTACAAATGAAACGGAAGAAGAAGCAGAAACTTCAGCACCTCTACCTATAACTAGCAATATCAATCCAACACCTACAACAGAAGAAGCTAAAAAGAAGCCTGATACTAAAAAAGTAGTAAATAAACCTGTAAAACCTAAATATACCGCATCTAGTACTTACTATATCCAGGTTGGTTCTTTTAAGAAAACACCAAGTAAAAGCTTTCTTAGTATTATTAGAAATAGTGGTTTTAGATATATAATTACAGCAAAAGCATCAAATGGTAATAAAAAACTGCTTATAGGTCCTTATCGAAGTAAACGCTCAGCAGATAAAGCTTTACCAGCAGTAAAAGAGCTTATTAATAAAAGTGCTTTTGTCATTAAAAATAAAAAGTAGAGTAGCTTATGCAAAAAACAGTTCTTTTTGACCAACTTACACCTGTTGCCCTTTATGGAAAGATTAAAGCACTTTTTCCAAATGAAGTGACTATGCTTTTTGAAAGTGTTGTCAACAGCAGTGATGGCAACTTTAGTTTCATCACTATCGGTGCACAAGAGCGTCTGATATATAAAAAGAAGAAAACTACTTATATCAATCAATCTGGAGTAGAAGAAACACTTACTAAAGATCCATTTTCATTTTTAAAATCTTACTATGCATCAGTAGATAAAAGTGCTTACCAAAAGAGAGCTGCACAAGCAGGCTTCTCCTTTGTAGATGGTTTTATAGGATTTATTGCTTATGATATGGTTAAAGTTTTTGAACCTGTACTTGAAGAGAGTATGGATAACCTTTTAGATCCACTTACTACTCCTGATCTTGATCTTGTACGACCTAAAATCATTATGGCGTATTCTCATAAAAATGCAAAACTCACACTTATCTTAAATGATAATTCTATGCAAAATGGATTGGAATCTATAGAAAATATTTTACATGAGTCATGTACTCCTATGCCACTTAAAGCTGTAAAACTTGAAGATGAAGGAAGTTTTAGCATCGATGAAGAGCGCTTCAAAACATTAGTAGATGAGTCTAAAGAGAGTATTCGTTCTGGTGACATTTTTCAAATTCTTCTTTCAAACCGATATACACAAAAAGGTGAAATAGATCCTCTAAGTTTTTATAGAGTTTTACGTTCTAAAAATCCTTCTCCTTACCTTTTCTTACTTGATTATGAAGATTTCTCTATTTGTGGTTCTTCTCCAGAAGTTATGGTTCGACTTACAGAGGGAGAGATACTTCTTCGTCCTATAGCAGGTACACGTAAACGTGGGAAAAATGCAAAACGTGACAAAGAACTTGAGCTTGAAATGCTAGGTGACCCTAAGGAGTGTGCTGAACATTTAATGCTAATAGACCTAGGTCGTAATGATGTAGGTCGTGTAGCCCAAACAGGTACAGTTGAAGTTACTGACATGATGCGTGTTGAAAAGTACTCTCATGTTATGCATATGGTCTCTGATGTAGAAGCACTACTTGAAGAGGACAAAGACATGTTTGACCTTTTTGCAGCAACATTCACAGCAGGAACCATGACAGGAGCTCCTAAAATAGAGGCTATGAAACTCATTGCTAATTTTGAAGGTCTTAAACGTGGTTTCTATTCTGGTTCTGTAGGCTATTTCTCATTTAATGGTAATATGGATTCAGCCATTGCGATAAGAACTTCTCTTATTAAACCCGATGGTATTACGCTTCAAGCAGGTGCTGGTGTTGTTGCAGATTCTATTCCTGAGTTAGAGTACCTTGAAGTGAAAAATAAACTCGGTGCTTTACTTGCGACACTTAAAGAGATGGAGAACCTTTAAAGATGAGTAAAGAACTTTTTTCTATCTTTGGAAACCCTGTAGCACACTCTAAGTCACCCCTAATGCATAACCTTTCATTTCAGGGCTTAGGCTTTGATGCTTGCTATACCCGTTATTTACTAGAAGATGGCACAGTACTTAAAAAAACTTTTTTTGACTTAAAACTTAAAGGTATTAACATAACGGTACCTCATAAAGAGCATGCCTACAATGCTTGTGATATATTGGATCCTTTTGCAAAAAAAGTAGGAGCAGTCAATACCATTGTAGAAAAAGAGGGAAAGCTTTATGGTTACAATACCGATGCACCAGGATTTTTAAAAGCAATCTCTGAATTTAAAGATGTAAAAACTGTACTCTTTTTAGGTGCAGGAGGTACTGCTCAGTCAACCTCTAGTATACTAAAAGATGAGGGGTATGAAGTGACTCTTCTTAACAGAAGTGAAGGTCGTTTAGATAAGTTTAAAAAAGATGGCTTTAAGACTTACACTTTTGATAATTTCAATCCTAAAACATATGACTTAATCATTAACATGACTTCCGCAGGTCTTGAGGATGACTCACTCCCAGCTCCACTTGAAATTTTAAATCATATCATTCCAGAAGCAAAGGCCTGCGTAGATGTTATTTATGGAAAAGATACACCTTTTTTAAAACTTGCAAAAATTCACAATAAGCCTACCAAAGATGGAAGTGATATGCTACTCTATCAAGGGATTATTGCCTTTGAGCATTTTACAAATCAACAATACTCTTTTCAAGAAATCTTACCTTATATGAAAAAAGCCTTCATTATTTAACCCTTTATTAGACTTCAATTAACCTTTAATGACTACAATAAAATATCCATCATAAAGGTAATGAATGATTAATATTCTAATGATCGAAGATGATCCTGAATTTGCAGAACTTTTAACTGAATATCTTTCTCAATTTGATATTAAAATCACAAATTTTGAAGACCCCTACTTGGGCTTAAGTGCAGGAGTTAAAAAATATGATCTGCTTATATTAGATCTTACCCTCCCTGGAATGGATGGCCTTGAGGTGTGTGAAGAGGTAGTACGTAAATACAATATGCCTGTGATTATTTCATCTGCACGCTCTGATATCAATGACAAAGTCAAAAGCTTTGAATTGGGTGCTTATGACTACCTTCCTAAACCTTATGATCCTAAAGAGATGTATGCACGTATTATGTCAATTTTAAATAGAATAAAAAAAGGAGAAGGAGAAGAATCTTCTCTTCCAAAAAGTGACTTTGAACTCAAGGGTGATACAATTTACTTTAAAGACGAAGCTCTCTCTTTAACACCTGCTGAATATGAAGTCCTTACCTTACTGGTAAAACATCAAGGAATGACTCAGTCACGTGAACAAATTATCAATACATCAGGAACCATGAGTATAGATTCTCAAGGTAAAAGTCTTGATGTGATTATCTCTAAAATACGAACAAAACTAGGAGATAATAAACGCATCCAAGCAGTACGTGGAGTGGGATACAAACTCGTATGATAAAACACACTTCTCTACGCAGTAAAATCAATTTAGTTTTTTTTATTTTAATTTTACTACTTGCTGTACTTTTTACTGTATCTATCAAATACGATCATGCAAAATTTGATGAACATACAGAAGCACAAGAGAGAGTTATGTCACACTACCTTTATATGTATTATTTAAAACATGGTGAGATAGACCAAGCGTATCTTGATGCTCAAAACATCTCTCTTGTTACCGATAAAGGCAAAAAAGTTCAAATAGAACGGTACTTTAAAGAGAAAGGTAAACTCAAACGTTATGCCGTTGATACCTACCATTTAAAGCGTATTATTATCATGAATAATGATAGGTTTAAACTCATACTTGAAAATAAAAATAAGATGAAATACCCACTTAAACGTGTCTTCGTATTTTCTATTGTTTTTCTTTTAATCACTCTTCTGTATCTTTGGATTATTAAAAGTTTAAAACCTCTCTCAGAACTTAAAAATAAAATAAAAACATTCTCCCAAGGTAATCTTGATATAGAGTGTAAAAGTGATAAACAAGATGAGATAGCAGAAGTGGCAAATGAGTTTCATCATGCCGTTACTATGATACGTGAACTATTGCAGTCACGACAACTCTTTTTACGTGCTATTATGCATGAACTTAAAACACCTATAGCTAAAGGAAGATTAGTAAGTGAAATGCTTCACGATGAAAAAAATAAAGTACGTATGCATAGTATATTTGAGAGACTTAACCTTCTTATCGATGAGTTTGCTAAAATAGAAAAAATTACTTCTAAAAATATTGAACTAACAATTAAACCCTATAAAATGAGTGATTTAGTCGAAGCAAGTATAGATATGCTTATGATTGAAAATCCTAAAAAACTTATAAATATAGAGCTAAAACAAGACTATATATTAGAAGTTGATTTTGAACTTATTACACTTGTTATTAAAAATCTTTTAGATAATGGACTTAAATATAGTATAGATAAATATATTACCGTTACTATCAATGAAAATCGATTAGAAATCATCAATAAGGCAGAGGCTCTTAGTGAACCCTTAAAAAATTACTTTGAGCCTTTTCATACCTCTAAAAAAGGTTTAGGCTTAGGACTTTATATTGTAAAAAGTATTTTAGATATTCATCAAATGCAATTAGTATACAATCACAGTAACGGTAAAAATACCTTTACTGTAATTTAACCATCATTACTTATCTACTTTTGTCATAGTATCTGAAAGCATAAATGAAAGTTCCAGTGCTTGACTCGCATTTAGTCTTGGATCACACTGTGTATGGTAACGACTTGCAAGCCCCTCAGCTGTAATGGCACAAGAAGTGCTCCCTGTACACTCAGTAACATCATTACCTGTCATCTCTAAGTGAATACCAGCAGCAACCGTTCCCATCTCTTTATGAATAGCAAAGAACTGTTCTACTTCACTTAAAATATTAGCAAAATCTCTGGTTTTAAAACCTGTTGAAGACTTCTCTACATTTCCATGCATTGGGTCACAAGACCAAACCACATTTCTTCCTTCCTCTTTCACGCGTTTAAGAAGCTTAGGGAAATACTCTTGTATTTTACTTGCACCCATACGAACGATGAGATTTAATCTTCCCTCTTCATTTTCAGGATTTAGTGCATCTATAAGCTCTATAAGTTCATCCTCTTGCATAGTTGGACCTACTTTACAGCCAATAGGATTTTTAATGCCTCTAAAGTACTCTATATGAGCTTGTGTTAAATCTCTTGTTCTATCACCTATCCACAACATATGTGCTGAGCAATCATACCAATCACCCGTATCTGTATCTTCTCTAGTTAATGCTTCTTCATAATTTAAAAGTAGTGCTTCATGAGAAGTGTACATTGTAGTTTGGTGAAGCTGAGGCATGGTTTTACTGTTAAGTCCACAGGCTGCCATAAACTTCATTGAGTGGTCTATTTTATCACTCAATTCATCATAACGCTTTCCTAGAGGATTGTCTTTAATAAAGTCTAGATTCCACTGGTGTACCCTGTTAAGATCTGCCAATCCACCTCTTGAAAAAGCACGTAAAAGGTTTAGTGTTGCTGCAGATTGATTGTATGCTTTTATCATATTATTAGGGTTAGGAATTCTAGCTTCTTGGGTAAACTCCATACCATTTATAATGTCTCCTCGGTAGCTAGGTAGTTTTACTCCATCTATCTCTTCAAAATCAGAAGACCTTGGTTTTGCAAATTGACCTGCAATACGCCCTACTTTAACAACTGGTTTACCCGTAGTATACATAATAACAATATTCATCTGTAACATTAATTTAAAAAGATTTTTTATATTTTCGGAGTCAAAATCAGAAAAACTCTCTGCACAATCTCCACCTTGAAGTAAAAAGGCTTCACCACGTCCTGCTTTTGCTAGTTTTTCTTTTAATTTTCTTGCTTCACCTGCAAAAATAAGTGGAGGGTATGAACTCAATTCAGCTTCTATTTTTTCAAGAAGCTCTTTATCTTGGTATGTTGGTTGTTGCTTGATTGCAAAATCTCTCCAGCTACTTGGTGTCCAGTTCATAAGTTATCCTTAGGCGGGTTATTTTACCCTTAAATTATTGACAAAATTATAGCTTAAAGTGTATGAAATTAATGTAAAAGAGAGATTAAGGTTACTTTCTAGCAACAAATGTAACAAAATTTGCCCACTGAAAAATCGTCTCTATATTTTTAAACCCAGCATCTTCACACATTTGTATGTTCTCTTTTATCGTAAAAGGTATGAGTACATTCTCTAATGCCTCACGTTTTTGTGCTATCTCATACTCACTATAGCCCTGCTCTTTTTTATAGTTATAGTAGATATCTATCATTTGTTTATCAAGTTTCTTATCATCAAATACCACTTTCTCAGAGAAGATAAATAGACCATTATCATTAAGTCCACTGTAAATTTTCTTTATCAACTCTAAGCGTTGCATAGGGCGAATAAACTGCAAAGTATAATTTGATACCACAATATCTTCATTTTTATACGCATAACCTAGCATATCAGCATATTCCAATGTGATATCTGCCCCAAAAGCCTGACACTTTTGTTCAGCTCTGTCTAACATAGCTTGAGAATTATCTAACCCTTTAAGCTTCATTTTTGTCTTCATCTTACTATGCAAATCTAGTAAAAATTTTGCGGTAGATGAACCAAGGTCAAGTACTCTCTTACCCTCTGCTTCCTCTTCCAAAATTAAAGAGATAATTACCTTACGTACCTCGTCATAAAAAGGTACTGAACGACTCAACATATCATCAAACACAGAAGCCACCGCTTCATCAAACTCAAACTTCTTCTCTATAGGTTGTTCAAATACTTTATCTTTCATATATTAAATTCCTCAAATCCTTCATACTTACTAAATGAAAGCATATATAAACTCTTTAAAGGATTAGATGAAATTACATTTAACTCTTCAAGAACTGAATCATCTATGGTTTCTATTTCTATAGATTTAATTACATCATCCAATACCCTAGGTAAAACTTGACATAATACTTTAAATGCATCACACTTACCTGTAACTATTTCATAAAATTTATCTATTGAAACTCTACGAATATATTGATGTTCACGTGAAACACCATCTATGCTAATTTTCCAAGGAATATTTTGACTATTTTTTGCAATAACCTCAACTAACATACATCTACATTCAGAACTATCTAAAAGCTTACCTTGCATTTTAATATATGTCTTTTGTGCAGAAGAAGAATTCATTGTATTATGTTTGTTCTTCATCTCTACATAAATATTTTGTTTATCATTAATAAGATCAAATCCTTGTTCTGGTACTATCCAATCACTATCAATATACTTAAATATATTTTGATGAAAATATCCAATATGATTTGTATTTGACTTATCCATTTGACGAATAATTTCAGATTCAATAATCTCTCTAAAAGATTTTCCATACACTTTACTATCAAAAGTTAATTTAATAGGGTCTATAAGATTTTTATTAAATTTTTTTAAATCTATTTTAAAACGATACTTTTCGGTGGTCTCTTTTACATGATAAAACAAATCTTTATCCGAGATAAATCCAAGATTATATTCTTGCATAATTAAACTCCTCTATATCGTTTAATACTTCTACTAATGAAGTACCTAAAGCATAAGCCAAATTAACAGGTACTGCATTACCTATTTGTTTATATTGTTGAGTCATTGAACCTTCAAATTCCCACTCATCTGGAAAAGTTTGTATCCGGGCATACTCTTTTACCTGAAAAGGACGTGTTTCATCAGGATGACAACGTTCAGTTTGCTTTTGTGCAGGAGAACATGTCAAAGTTAGGGATGGTTCATCCCAGCTTATACGACGTGCTATACCTGTCTTTCCACCACCTAAATAAAAACTCTTCATCATATATTCTTTTTGTATATCTAAAGGTAAGTTTCTCCAATAACCACCAGGTGGAACTAAATCTAAAACTTTTTTTTTCTTTTCTGGATACACCTGTCCTTGAGAAAGTTCAACATCAGTTTTAAATAAGTCACCTTTTTTAAGTGCATCTTTGAGTGTGTAAACAGTATTACTACCTTTTGGCCAGTGAAATGTTACCTTATGAGAATACTCTTTTTTAATACCTATGATAAAAACTCTTTCTCTCTTTTGAGGTACACGATAATGAATTGCTTTTAATACCCTTGGTTCTAATACATCATACCCCATAGATTCAAAAACATCTACCATTGTTTGTAGTGTACGACCATTATCATGACTAAATAGACCTTTAACATTTTCTGCTAAAAAGACTTTAGGCTGAGACTCTTTAAGTGCTCTTGCAAACTCATAAAAAAGTGTACCTCTTGTATCTTCCATACCCATTTTTTTACCAGCATATGAAAATGTTTGACAAGGAAATCCTCCTGTTAAAAGATCAATTTTATTTTTATATGGATTAAAGTCTATTTTAGAAACATCCCCATGTACAATATTCCACTCAGGACGGTTTTTTTTCAGAGTTTGTGTGGCATAACGGTCAAAGTCATTAAGTAAACTATGTTTAATACCTGCTCTCTCCATACCAAGTGCCATACCCCCAGCACCAGCAAAAAGTTCTATACTTTTATATCTCTTTAAGGGTATTATAGAAGTTTTATTTTCATTAACTATACTTAAGGGTGCTAACTGATCAAGATTGTAATATCGGTAATTATTTTCAGGGTTACGATTAGCTTTTAGTTTTCCATCTTTGTCCCATCGTCTAAGTGTCTCTGTTGAGACTGACAATATTTTTGATGCTTCTATAATTGAATATGTTTCACCCATGTATACCTCTTTTAAATATTTATAACATTATACATGGTTACTATTTAGAATAACTCAAAATTCCTCAAATTGTCATATTTTATTACAATTACTTTATAGATTATCCCTCCCCTATAAAATCTTGCATTATTTTATAATACTTGGCATCGGATGAGATGTCAATGTGTCCTCTGTTTTTAATCACTGTAACTTTTAACTGTTTAGGGTCAAAAGCATTTATAAGTTTTTGTGTACTCTCCATTGGTATTACTCTGTCATTTTGAGCTATAACTATAAAAGTTTCTGCTTTTATTTTATTGACTCTGCCTGCTGAGTCGTATTTGTCTTCAAGAAGCAGTGGTATAGGGTAAATAGGATACCTCTCCTGTGCTACATTTTCTATGCTATCAAAAGGAGTAATCAAAGCTAACTTTGAAACTTCTCTATTTGCAGCTACATAGGTGGCAACAGCTGAACCTAAACTTCTGCCTCCAATACAAATGCGGTTATGCTTAGGTTTAATCACATCATAAAGTTTTAATGCATCACTATAGAGTCCCTCTTCTGTGGCTGTACCTGTACTATTTCCATACCCTCTGTAGTCCATCAAATATACAGTAAATGCAGGAAATTGCTGTGCGATATAGTCACTACTTTGTGCCATAGACTCTGCATTTCCACCAAAATAGAGTATGGCATTCTCATGCCCCTCATTTAACACGATGACATGAAGAGAGATACCGCTGTTTTTTAGTACCATATTTTTATAAGCTGTAGGTGTATGAGCTGTAGGAAAATAAAGAAAATCTCTTTGATTAATATAGAGAAATACCCCCATTGCTACATACCCAAGCAAGAGTAAAGTACTTATCTTTTTTAGTAGCCTTTTCATACACTCTCTCTTGCTATATCTATATCATCCTGAATTTGTTTTTTTAAAGTATTTAAGCCATCAAACTTTCTATTTTTACGGATAAATGCAACAAATTTCAATACCACATGACCCTTTACTTCACCTATATCTCTATCTAAGATATGTGTTTCAATTGCATAAGAGCCATCTGTAGTAACACGGTGCCCAAAAAAACTTACAGAGTGTAGCCACTCATCACCAATCTTCGTTCGTGTTGCATAAACTCCTTCTAAAGGAAGTTGATAATGGTAAATATTTAAATTCAATGTAGGTACTAGCTCTTTTTTTCCAAGCCCCTGCCCTGAGACAATCTCCCCATCTATGCAGTATTTTCTTCCTAAAAGCTTATTTGCCATCGCTATATTGCCTTCTCGTAAATAGGCTTTTATGGTACGAGAGTGAACAGGTATACCATCACAACGCACTTCATCTACAACCACTACCTCTTTGTCACACAAGGCTTGAAGCATCTGAGCATTCCCCGTCTTGCCTTTACCAAAATGAAAGTCATACCCCACCACAATCTTTTCAAGCAAAGGAAAATCATTTTTAAGTGTATCTACAAAGGCTTCAGGGCTAAGTGTTTTCACTTTATCAAAATGGTAAAAACAGCAAATCTTTTCTGTATAGTATGTACGCTTATACCCTGGAGTCAAATAGCCACTATTTCGCTCTATAATCACCAAAGCATCGGCTTGCTTTATAAGTGTTTTATGTGCAATGTGCAAACCATCAAAAGAGCCAATGGCTATGGCTTTAATCTCATTGTTTAATTTCAAATATTTCCTTCCTAGGGTGCGTAATCACGCACCAAATATTATAAATGGTGCGTGATTACGCACCCTACATTTTAACAAAATGATACAGATACTCTTGATTACCCTCTTTACCCTGTATCTGTGATCGTGACTGATATTTCTCATCCCAACCTAATTTTTTTACCTCAGCCTCAAACGCCTCTTTACGTCTAGCAATAGCATCTACATCTTGCACAACCCCTCTGGAGTCACGCTTAACATCTTTACCTACCTCAAACTGTGGTTTATAGAGTATCACTATATCTGTACCTTCTTGGCAAAGTCTGTCTATATCGTCTGTAATTTGTATTATAGAGATAAAAGAGACATCACAAGTGATGAGTTCAAAACCCTCTTCACTTTTAAAGTCTCTTATGTCTCTCTCTTCATGAAGTGTCAACCTCTCTTCTCTACGAAGTGATATATGTAATTGATCTGTACCCACATCCACACAGTCTAAACTCTTCACTTCATTTTCAAGTACTATCTGTGCAAAACCACCTGTACTCGAACCTATGTCTAAAGCTCTTTTAGCTGATATATCTACTCTGTGTTCACCTAGGAAGTTCTCTAACTTTCGCCCTGCACGACTTACATAGAACTTTGTGTCTTCCACCTCTACTACTGTGTTTTCAGTTACTTTAGCAGAAGCCTTAGCCTTCTTACCATCTATCATGACCTGCCCTGCTTTTATAGCATCATATGCACGGTTACGACTCTCAAAGTAACCCTCGTCTACTAAGTATTTGTCTAGTCTCATTTATTTAGCCTTTAATAGTTCATGTAGATTCGCAGGAGCAATATATGCTATTGTTCGTCCATCTTTATAGTTAGCAAGAATTTTATATTTTACTAATTCATTCAAGTATTTTCTAGCAGTTGTAGGTGCGATATCATAATCAACCGAAATTTCAAGACCCGTAAACACTCTACCAGGATTTTTAATTGCTTTTTTAATAATATCTTTTTGCACAAAATTCAATTTCTCATTTAGATATGTGTCTTTTAATATATTTGTAACTTCTTCATATTCTAAACTTTTCTTTTTTAAATACTCTAATAAATCATCTATTGCTCTTAATATAATATCTACCTGATAATATACAAAATAAGTTAAATCATTATCATCCACCTCACTATATAAATAAGACATACTATACTTCTTTGGTGCATCTTTTAAAAATTTACTTATAGAAATATATTCAAAATAATCAAATCCATTTTTTAACATAAACCAATAAAATAGTGCTCTTGCTGTTCTTCCATTTCCATCTGGAAATGGATGTTCATAGCCTATCATGAAATGTAAAATAATTGCTTTAACAATAGGGTGTATAAAGATACTTCCATCTTCACCTGTATGTTTTCCATTCGCAAAATCACATAATTTTTGTAATCTTTGTGGCAATTCAGAGAATAAAGGTGGCTGATGTAAAATATTATCATCCATATCCATTATAACTATATCATTACTTATTCGTAATTTACCTGCCACATTATCATTATCGTGTGTTTGATTTGTCGCTATTTGATGCAAATTAAGAATCATATCTACTGATAACTCTTCATCCTTGATACGCTGTATCTCTTTCATCAGAAAATAATTATTGACAATCATCTGTTCATCTTGTGTTTTTGGCTCTTTTTTTGACACTAATATCTCTTTTGCTACTTTTCTTGTCGTAGATGCACCTTCTAGTTGTGAACTACTAATAGCCTCTTCCATAACCAATGAAGATATTAAATATTGATTCTTAATTGAATTATGTGGAATAATACCCTGACCTGCTAAATTAGAAATTTTAAATAGTTTAGCTTGCAATGTATCTGGCATACAAAAATAAAAAGGCTTATCTATCTTGTCAAATAGTGAAATAGATTTTAACTTACTACTTCTTGCCCATTTTGTAGCAAACCAAGCTTTTTTAACATCATCATCTTTATCAACTCTCCATTTAAATTGATCCCAGTAAAGATAGTTTCCTTTATTGTCAACTTCCTTATAGAGAAAAATATATTCAACATCAAATAACTCTTGTGATAATACTTCATCCATAAATATAAATGGTGGTTTTTCAATAATATTTTTAGCCATATTTTTCCTATAAACCATTTTTTATAATTTGGTTTATTATAACATACTTTTTAAGAACTTAGCTATATAGCGATACTTATCGCATCATCCTATTTGAGTTTAACGATAGATTTAAACTTAAATTTAACCCTAAACTCATATTTTCAAAAGTCACTTATTAGAGCCTCTGAATATTATCTCTTATTCTAAAAGACCCTAAAGTGATCAACTATCTTGTAACTTCTAAGTACATCTTCTTCTACTGTACCTCGCCCAATATTATGGATGATGAGTGGCTCACCCTGTGCATTTGTATTATGGGAACAAATGCCGATGTGGTCGAGTATCTTATCCATACCCTGCAGCTTCCACACCACAATGTCTCCAGGTTTAAACGCATCATTTACCCTGTACCCACGAGAAACAAGATACGCCTGAATATTCTTCACCCGTCTATGGTCAATATTTGGATCAAGCTTGTCCGTATAGTAAAGCCCTTTATAACGCTTAGGTGTCTTCTTTTTATCTTTATAGATACGCTCTTGCAAATCTACATTCACTCCACGCATAGCCCGTACCACCACATCGGTACAGACACCTTTAGAAAGTGAGATATCTCCCATTGGGTATTTTAAAGTTCTATACTCTGGGTTATAGGTAAGGGTTTTTCCTATTTGGTTTTGGGCGGATTTTATGAAGGTCTCATTGGTATTTGCATATAACCAAAGATTTACGGCAATAAAAAGAACAAGTAATTTTGTCATTACACCATCCCCCTCATCTCATCCTCACTCAGAGTCACCACACCTAACCCCTCAGCCTTAGTCAATTTAGATCCTGCGTCTTCACCATACACCAAAAAGTCTGTTTTTTTAGAGACAGAGCCACTCACTTTGGCCCCAAGCTTCTCTAACATCTCTTTGACCACGCCACGACTGACAGACATAGAGCCAGTTAGCACCACTGTTTTATCTTTAAATGGATTCTCTTTGGCTTCTACTTTCTCTTCTACTGTAGGTTCGATTTCATCGAACAATTTCAATACAAAGTCATGATTTACCCTCATAAACTCTAACAAAGAATTTGCCATCTCTTCACCTATACCGTCTATGGCTACCACCTGTTCAAGGCTTGCATCTACTATATCAAGCCCAAACTCTAATGCTAGTGACTTACCTGCAACCTCACCTATGTGTTCTATCCCCATAGCAGATATGAGTCTATGTAGAGGTACACCTTTTGTATCTGCTATAGCATCAAGCAGTTTGTTGATACGCTTCTCTTTAAAACCCTCCATACCCTCCAAGTCTGAAAACTTTAGATGATACAAGCCTAAAATATCTTTTATCTTCTCCTCTTTTACCAGTATCTCTACTATCTTTGAGCCTAGTCCATCTATATTCATACACCCTTTTTTAGCAAAGTGTATAATAGAGTTTACCACCCTGTCTGGACAATCCAAATTTTGACACTTGATAAGCGTACCCTCATCCAACACTTCACTCTTACAGGTTGGACACTCGGTAGGTCGTACTATGGCTACTTCAGTGCCATCACGTCTATCTGCTAATACTTTGGTTATCTTTGGTATCACATCGCCTGAACGTATGAGTATCACAGAATCACCCACCATCAAACCTTTACGCTCTATCTCATCAAAGTTATGTAGTGTCGCACGTGCTATGACTGCACCATCTAAATCTACAGGTTCTACTTCTGCTACAGGAGTGAGTACACCTGTCCGTCCTACCTGTATGGTGATGGCATTTACTTGTGTGACCTTCTCGATAGCTGGGAACTTGTAGGCGCACATCCATTTGGGTACTTTGACGGTATAGCCCAAGTCTTCTTGGAGGGAGACGCTATCTACTTTGATGACCAAGCCATCCATCATCATAGGTATCTCATCTCGTTTGGAGATGATAAAGTGGTAAAACTCCTCTATCTCCTCTATGGTTTCACACGCTTTCATGTAGGGAGGGGGTAAAAAACCTAAGCCATGGATAAACTCCATTTTAGACGAGAGTGTAGCCTGCGTCAGACTATTTTCACCCAAACCCCAAGGGTAAAAGACAAGCCTTCTTTTGGCTGTCACAGAAGAGTCTAGCTGTCTTAGGCTTCCTGCTGCTGCGTTGCGAGGGTTGGCAAAGGTCTGCTCACCCTCCTCCTCTCTCTGGCGGTTGATGATCTCAAAATCATCTTTGCGAATGACCACTTCACCCCGTATCTCAATAAGTCCCCGATACTCTATGCTCAATGGTACAGAACGAATAGTACGCACATTGTCCGTCACCTCTTCTCCTACCACACCGTCACCACGAGTAATAGCACGAACCAACTTACCCTCTTCATAAAGCAAGTTCATACTCGCACCATCAAATTTAGGCTCACAAAAGTAGGTACTTTTCCCTACATTCTTCACCGTTCTTTTCAGCCACTCCTGCACCTCAGAGGTATCAAATACATCCTCCATACTCCACATGCGTTTGATATGTTTTGCCTTAGAAAACTCATCTCTTACTACACCACCCACACGAGCAGTAGGTGTATCATCTACCACCTCTGTAGGATTTGCTCTCTCGTAATCCAACACTTCATGATAAAGCATGTCATACTCTTCATCTGTGGCTATGGGATTATCATCTACATAATAGGCTTTTGCCCATTTTTTGAGGGTTTCTATTTTGTCTTGGTATTGTTTATTGTTCACTTTAAATGCCTACTCTTCTTTATTACTTTATAATTTCTTTTTTCATATTTAGCTTTTTTTATCTTTAGCTTTTTGTATAACTTTTAATGTATCTTTATTAGATATTTTCAAGTCAAAAGGAATACCTCTCTCACGCTTAATACCCTTCATAAACATTGTAATAGCTTGTGAAGTACTTATTCCTATCTCAGAAAGTATTTTTTCCACATCCTCTTTTAATTCAGCATCTATTCTAGCTCTCACTGTTGCATTCAGTGCCATATTATATCCTTCGTATGATATATTTATTGTAGCATTACTGGGCTACAAATGTCAATTTATTTGAATTTTAATAAATATGATATAATCAAACCTACTTAATAAATAGGAGTTAACATGGCATTTTTTGACCCTTTAAAACGACAACTTCGGTCGGTTATCCAATGGGATGATGCAAATAGTGATGCACTTTTTTACAAATGGAGCAGCAATGGTGATGAGATTAAAAATGCATCTAAGCTTATTGTAGGTCCTACACAGGGTTGTATTTTTGTTTATGAAGGCAAGATAAAAGCTGTGTTTCATCAAGAAGGTCTTTATGAAATTGCTACTTCAAATATCCCTTTTCTTACTACGCTTAAAAAATTTATGCAATTTTTTGAAAGTGAACATAAAGTAGAACTTTACTTTTACAAAAAAAATATCATCGCTGACCAAAAGTGGGGTACAGTATCTCCTATTAAATACATAGACCCTGTCTATAAATTTCCTATAGAATTATTTGCTTTTGGAAATTATAGTTTACAAATAAAAGATGCCAAGAACTTTTTTGTCTCCATAGTCTCAGAAGAGGAGTATTTTGGAGTAGATGAACTTAGAACTATTATTAATGCTCGTTTAGTTCATCCTATGAGTGATGCATTTGCAGAATCTAAAATCTCTTATAATCATATAGATGAACAAAGAGAAGAGTTAGGTGAAAAACTAAGACTCAAGCTTGATAAAGAGTTTCACATATTAGGATTTACACTTCTTGACTTTAGAATAGAGGGAACAGAGTTTGATGAAAAGAGTAAAAATCGTATCAATAAAATAGCCGATACACAAGCAACTCATTACGCTGCACAATCTGTAGGAGTGAGCTACAAAGATATGAGACAATTAGATGCACTAAACGATGCTGCAACTAATGAAGCCGGTGCTGCAGGGGTGTTTATGGGTGCCAATGCAGGGAACATGCTCTCCTCTAATCTTAGTGAACCTCTTAACAATAATAACAGTTCTAATAACAAGGGTACCATTGTAGAGAGACTTACAAAACTTAAATCACTTTTTGAAGCAGAGCTTATTAGTAGTAAAGAGTATGAGGCTAAAAAACATACCATTTTAGAAGAGCTGTAAATGAAGTGTAAATTTTGCTCTGCCCCGCTACCAAGAAAAGGTTCTATCTGTAACTACTGTGGTCAAAGAAACCCTCTAAATTTAGGAGTACTCTCTACCATTGAAGTAGAAGAGAAAAATCCAAAACTCAACTGCCCAGTATGTGATGAAAAGTTTGACAATATCAATATAGGTAGAAAAAAAAGACTACTTATACAACGTTGTAATACTTGTGACGGCGTATTTATTATAGAAGATATTTTAGAAAAGCTTATTGAGAAGCAGAGCATACCCAAAGAGGAGATAGACCTACAAGTATTAAACTTTGTTAAAGAAAACCCTAGACAAAAACAAGAGAGAGTTACTACCTATCGTTCATGTCCTATTTGTAGTAAAATGATGCAAAGAACAAACTATAAAGCCATTAGTGGTGTAATTATTGACCGATGTCTTCGTCATGGTATCTGGTTAGACGGCGGAGAGTTACGACAAATCTTTGAATGGAAAAAAGCAGGAGGGCGAGCAAACGAAAAAAACAAATATCCACATATCAAAATAACTCCTCGTAAAAAATACATCTATGGAGAGGAGAAAACAACATACAGTTTTGACCCTGTAGGAAATTTTTTATCATGGGTACAAGGGGCTTGACCCTTATCTATAGTTCACTTTCTCTTTTTTTCCATAAAATTTAGGTTCTGTGTGTAAAATATAAACATCTAAAAAAGCTTTTGTTCTTGCTAAATACTCTCTTGCTTTCATTCTGTATGCGGCTTTAGTTCCAGCAATGTCTTTTGCCATGAAACCGATAACTTTTTGACCTTTTGCTTTGGCTATAAACAGTGCTCGTTCTAAATGAAACTTTTGAGAGATGATAATGTAATCTTTTAAGTCAAAGATGGCTTCCGCACGCACCACAGAGTCTAAGGTTCTAAACCCTGCGTAGTCTAAGCTAATATACCTACTTGGTACACCTGCTTTAATAAGGTCTTTTTGCATGGTGGTTGTCTCATCATAGTACTTCGTACCATTGTCACCAGAGACGACAATGGCTTTTACTTTGCCTGCTTTAAAAAGTGCCACCGCTGCTCTTATGCGATAGAGATAAAAGTAATTCTTCTTTCCTTTGGCTATATATTTAGCTGTACCAAGTAGCAGTGCAACTTTTTTAGCAGGGGTTTTTTGAACAGAAGCGTATAGTCTTGATTTAGCTTGTTTCACAATATACATATCTATAAAAAATACTGTAATAACTGTTACTGTAAGTAGTATAAAAAGCCATTTTATACTACGCATTTTTATACCAATGCTTCAAAGACTGCTAAAGCCTGTACATGCTCTTCAACATCATGACAACGCACAATGCTTGCTCCATTCTCTACAGCTTTTAAATGTATAGTCAGCGTACCTGCTAAACGCTCTTCAATAGGCGTAGGGGTTATTTTATCTATCATTGATTTTCTGCTTGCTCCTACTAACACTTCACATCCAAAAATCTTAAAATGAGCCATATTTTTAATGAGTGTAAGGTTATGTTCTAAGGTTTTACCAAAACCCAGTCCTACATCTAAAATGATATTTTCCCTGCGCAATCCCAACGCTTCACACTTAGCAATACGCTCTTCAAAAAATGCACTTACCTCAACCATAACATCTTCATAGTGTGGGTTTTTTTGCATCGTTTGTGGTGTACCTTGCATATGCATGATGCAGAGTTTAGCTTGGTACTTTAGGGCTAAAGCTATGACACTTTCATCACTAGCTCCTGTAATGTCATTAATAAGTTTAAAGCCACTTTTACACGCATACTCCACCACTAAAGGGGTGTAACTGTCTATGCTAAAAGTAGCTTTCTCTTGAAGCTTCTGCTCTTTGACTACATCACAAATAGTTTTAATACGTGCTAACTCTTCTTTTTGGCTTACTACCTCCGCTCCAGGGCGTGAAGAGACTGCTCCTATGTCTATAATCGTTGCACCCTCATTTATCATCTTTTTTATCTCTGCTATAGCCTCATTAGCAACAAATCTACTCTCTTTAAAAAAACTGTCATCATTTGCATTGATAACACCCATAATTTTTGTAGGATAATCTTTCGTTGAGAGAAACCTTTTAAGTTCAGTGGCTATTTTTTTAAGTCCAAAAGGCTGTGCCAGCTCTTTATGTGAGAGAAGTTCTATCTGTTTTTTTGTCCCTATGAGTATACAGTCATACGTAGGTTCTTCAGCAAGTATTACCCCGCCTGGTACTGCAAGGTCTGCCCCTATGCTTAGTGCATCCTGTTTAAGTATATTTGCTGCAGGGGTTTTTAAATCTTTAATGAAAAAATAATAGAGTTCCATCTTCTTAGCCATAATAGCAACCCCGCCACTCTGAACACCCAAAGCTTTAAGTGCTGCTTTTTTATTTTTTATAGCGCCTAATTTATAGATATGCATTTATACCCTTTTTTAATTTTACCTTCTTTTTCGAGCCAGCAGTTTGAGTAACAAAGTATTGAGTACAAACTGTGGAGGTGAACCTACATCTAATGCAAGAAATGATTGTGAAAACAGCACAAGTGTTTTTTCATCTAAGTCATAACTACTTGAACCCATAGCCTCTTTGCTAATCTCTTCTACTAAAAACTTCATAACCTTTGCATCTGTACGTTTATGAGTTTGTATAAATTCATAAACCGTAGCTAAAGAGAGCTGCTCTATGTCGAGTCCTATGTTTTCTAGGGCTTTTTCTTCATGAAGCACTATAACAGGCAAACGTGATTTGATGGTGTCCAAAATAGTTGCTTTACTCTGTGTAATAAGTATAAACTCTTTATTTTTAGGGGGTTCTTCTATCACCTTAAGAAGTTTATTTTGAACTATAGGAGAGAAGGTTTTTGCTACAAGAATAATAAAAGTTATCTCTTCACTTGCTATATAGGCTTTTTCTATGGTTAATTTTGCATCACTTACAGAAAATGTCTCTTTTTCTGTAACGACTCTGTGAACATTATAAGGTGTAGGTGCATCTTCTATGCTAGCTTGTATATTGGTTGCTATACTTGGTGAGACTATCTCTATCAATGCTTCTGTTGTTTTCAATTGCTCTAATTTATCTATGGTCTCTTCAAAATGACTCGTGATAATTACTTGACTTTGTAATATCATAACTCTAAATCTAAATCCCCAAAGAGGGCAGCGGAGATGGTTGCATCAAAAAGCTTGAACAATTGCAAAAGTTTTATATCTAAAAGTGGGTCTGAACTTCGCAAGGCAAAACTGTTTTGTATCTCTTCATCCATAATCCATAAGAAACTGTCATCATTACGATATGCCAATTTTGTAAGAGGGTAGTCTCCTTTTCCTATGTACCAAATGTAGTATCCATTAGGATGAGAAATATCAAGCATATCTTCAAGAAGCTGTAAATCTTGAGTTGAATTAATATTTACTAAATTTGGAAACTGGTCAATCAAATTATAAAAAGGTAGCAGTGGTCTATCTTTCTGTAAAGCATTTACACTACTGAGTATATAGTTTCCAAACCATCTATGAGAATTATCTGTAATGATTAAAACCGTTTTTCCTTCAATTACTTGAGCTGTAGCACTCTTCACCAGTGGAGCCCACTCATAACGGTACTCTTCCATCCAAGAGAAGCATGACTCCTCTTCTCTTATAGTTTCAAGTGTCCATTTTAAAAGTTGTTGCATTAAATTATTTATCTAACTCATACGCTTCATGGAGTGTACGAATAGCAAGTTCTCCATACTTTTCATCTATTACCATAGAGACTTTTATCTCAGAAGTTGAAATCATTTGAATATTGATATTATTTTTAGCCATCACTGTAAAAGCAGTTGCTGCAACACCTGAGTGAGACTTCATACCTACACCTACCACAGATACCTTACATACATGCTCATCAAAGTCCATACCCTCTATATCATGATCAAAATCCATCATCAATCTTTTTGCATCTTCATGATCACTATGAGGTACAGTAAACCCTAAGTTTGTTGAGCCATCAGTACCCATATTTTGAATAATCATATCAACATTAATGTTAGCATTTGCTAGCATAGTAAATATCTCCGATGCAATACCTGGTCTGTCTGAAACCCCTCTAAGTGTTACTCTTGCTTGGTTTTTATCTAAAACTACACCACTAACTAAAACTTCTTCCATACTGTTGATCTCCTTTGTAATAAGCGTACCTGCATTGTCACTAAAACTACTCTTAGCATACAATTTAACATTTGACTTTTTTGCTAACTCTACTGAACGACTCTGTAGTACTTTTGCACCTAAAGAAGAGAGTTCAAGCATCTCATCATAAGAGATAATATCTAATTTTTTTGCATTAGGTTCTATCCGCGGATCTGTAGTATAGATACCATCTACATCCGAATATATTTCACATTGGTCAGCTTTTAAAGCAGCCGCTAAAGCTACAGCAGAGAGATCAGAACCACCACGTCCTAGTGTTGTAACAGCCCCCTCTTCATTCACACCTTGGAAACCTGCCACAATGACTATTTTACCTGCTTTTATGGCTTTATGCATTGCTTTAGGATCTATAGACTTTATACGTGCATAAGTATGTGTATCATCTGTCACAATACCTGCCCCACGACCTGTCATTGCTACAGCATCATATCCTCTAGCCTGTAGAGAGATAGAGAGCAGTGCTGCGGTTATTCTCTCTCCCGAACTTAACAGCATATCCATCTCTTTTTTTGCTGGTTCATTGGTAAAATGGTGTGCAAAACCTATCAGCTTATTGGTCTCTCCACTCATTGCAGAGACAACAACTACAATGTCATCTCCTGCTTCTCTTGCTTTTGCTACACGATTGGTTACATTTTCTATACGTTCAACATCTCCAACACTCGTGCCACCATACTTATGTACAATTAACATTTAACTATATTCCTTTTAAAATAAACTCACACTACTCTAGGAGTCTGTCGGATTCATGCTTAATTGGCTGCAAAATCCACCCTTTTGTCCTATTTTTCGCTTCAATCAGATGAATCCGACAGGCTCCTAGGCTTTCATAAGTGCATAACACTAAAAATAATTTAAATTAAACCCTCTTCAATAAAATAATCAATCACTCTTTGATATACTTTTCTTTTAAAATAGGTCACCTTCTTAAATAACTGTTCATATGCCACAAATTCATACTCTTCAAATTCCGGAATCTTGTATGCTTCTAAATCAATTTCTGCTCCCTCTCTAAGACGCACCAAAAAATATTTTTGTGTTTGTCCATCAAAAGGGTAAGTTTTGCCTTGAGAAACTTTAGGAAAATCATAAGTAATCCACTCAGGAAACTCTCCTAAAACTTCTATATCATTACAACCAATTTCTTCTAGCAATTCTCTATAAAGAGCTTCATAAGGTGTTTCACCTTGATCTATACCACCTTGTGGGAATTGCCATGCATTCTTGATATCACTTCTGTGTGCTACAAAAAATTCACACTTTTCAGGATATTTGGAAGAGAGTATGACTGCTGCAACATTTGGGCGATAACGCTTTTTACTGTGCATCTTCAAATACTCATTTCACTAAAATTTTACTATCTCTCTTTTTTCTGTTATTATTTTATCGAAATTGTAGTTATAATCAGTTTTAACTACATTAAAACAACCCAAGGAAAAGCTATGTTAGTCTATCTTCATATTCCATATTGTGACTCTAAATGTCACTATTGTAGTTTTAACTCTTATGTTGATAAATTTGATACACGTCAAGCATATATGCATGCCCTTTACAAACAACTTATTTTTGAATTAAAACGATTTAACACACAAAAGAAGCAGATAGCAACACTCTTTATTGGTGGAGGTACACCCTCCACGGTTACCCCTGCTCTTTACCAACCTATTTTTGATCTACTCACTCCATACCTACAGGACGATGCTGAAATAACCACAGAAGCAAATCCCAACTCTGCTACAAAAGAGTGGCTAGAGGGGATGAAAGCTCTTGGTGTCAACCGTATTAGTTTTGGTGTACAGAGCTTTAATCCTGACAAACTTCAAGCACTCAACAGAGCCCATACACCCCAACAAGCTAGAGATGGTATAGTTCATGCTCATAAATTAGGATTTAAACACTTATCTCTTGACCTCATCTATAACTATAAAGGTGATACGCCCACCCTTATTTTAAACGATATAAAAGAGGCTTTTACCTTACCTATAGACCATATTTCTGCTTATGAACTCACGATAGAAGATGAGACAAAATTTTCAACTACACCTGAGGTAAGACAGGAGAATGAAGCACTTGCTTTTTTTGTTGCAGACGAGATAAAACAGAGGGGATTTACACAGTATGAAATTTCTAACTTTGGATCCTATCAAAGCAGACATAACAAAGGCTACTGGGAACTTGAAAACTACATTGGAGCAGGAGCGGGGGCTGTAGGTTTTTTAACCCATATACGATACTATCCACAAACCAATATAGAACTTTACATTGAAAACCCTCTTAAAATCAATAAAGAGTTACTCACCAAAGAGGAGATACTTACAGAGAAAATATTTTTAGGATTACGAAGTTGCATAGGGATAGAAAAATCACTTCTAACTGAAAATATGATCAAAAAAGCGAACATACTGTGCCAAGAGAATAAATTAAAATTTAACAATAGTCATTTTTATAATGAAAATTTCTTTTTGAGTGACGAATTGGCACTCTACATTTTAGATTAATTTGCTAAAATACCTTAAATTAACTTCTAAGGTATTAAATGTTTGGAATAGGCTTTACTGAATTTCTTCTTATATCTATCGTGGCAATACTCTTTTTAGGGCCAGATAAACTTCCTGATGCTATGGTGCAAATCGCAAAATTTATTAAAAGTATTAAAACTACTGTTGGTGAAGCAAAAAGTTCCCTTGAAGAGGAGATGAAAATCTCTGATCTTAAGGATGAAGCGTTAAAGTATAAATCACAACTTAACAATGCGAGTAATGAACTTAAAAGCTTCAAAAATATAGGTTTTGAAGATATTGACACATTGATGGATGATGAAGATAAACCTACAGAAAAAAAGAGAGATCCGTATGTTCAAACTTCACCAGAAGCGACATCAAGACAAGTAGAAGAGAAGAGTACACTCGTAACATTCAAGAAAAACAGTACAGTAAAAAGTGATGCATAATGTTTAAAGATTTAAGACCACACCTTGTAGAACTTCGTAAAAGACTCGGTCTCTCTGTCCTTTCTGTTTTTGTAATGTTTGTTGTTGCTTTTATTTTTCATAATGGCATACTTACATGGGTGACACAACCACTAAATGATGCACTTGATGAAGTAGGACTCATGATAGAGTCAAAAGATAAAACCACATGGAAAGTTGACTTAGGTGAAGTAAATGGCAGCAAAAATCCTACAAAAGTGACTGTAAAACCAACGACACCTGCCTCTGTTACGCAACTCTCAGCAGAAGCTTCAAGAGCTGCTCAGGAACTTCAAGTTTCACTTAAAGAAGCTTCTGAGGTGTCTATAAAGCAAGAGAATATTGAATTGGCAAAAATACTTAAAGAGGCAGCCCACTCAGCTCAAAAAACTGCAGATTCCACTCAAAAGCTAACCCAAACTCTATTAGATTTAAACCTAAGCAAAAATGCTAAAACTTCTAACAATACTTTTGGAGGAATGGTTACTACCCATCAAGTTGGAGGGGCATTCTTTGTAGCATTAAAAGTCTCTTTCTTTGCAGCTATTCTTGCTGCTTTACCTTTTATACTCTACCAATTATGGCTTTTTATTGCTCCTGGTTTGTATAACAATGAGAAAAAAATGGTTATTCCTTTTGTAATTGGTGGTTCATTTATGTTCTTTGTAGGTGTACTTTTTGCTTACTATATCGTAACACCTTTTGGGTTTCAGTTTCTCATTACCTTTGGTTCATTTCTCTACACACCACTTATCAATATTGAAGATTACGTAGGCTTCTTTACAAAAATTATGATGGGCTTTGGAATTGCATTTGAGTTACCTGTTTTTGCATACTTTTTAGCACTACTTGGACTTGTAACAGACCGTACACTTATTGACTTTTTTAAGTATGCTGTGATTATTATTTTTGTAGCAGCTGCTCTTTTAACACCACCAGATATTTTAACACAGCTACTTATGGCTGCACCACTTGTAATACTTTACGGTGTCTCTATACTTATCGTACGTGCTGTAAACCCTGAAGAAAAAGTAGATGCAAAAGAAGATTAATGGATTTAGCACTTTTTACAAAAAATTATGATTATGAACTCCCTGAAGAGTTCATAGCTACCTCTCCAGTTCAACCTAGAGACCATGCAAAACTTTTAGTCTATAATAGAAAAACTAAAACTATCACCCATACTACTTTTAAACATTTACTTGACTTTGTACCTAAAGAGTGTGATGTTTTTCTTAATGATACACGTGTCATTAAGGCTCGTATTTTTGGGAAAAAAGCAAGTGGTGGTAAAATAGAACTCCTTTTTAACAAACCTCTTGATGCACACCATTACTTAGTACTTATGCGTGGAAGAGTTAAGCTAGGTATGGAAATCTTTTTTAATGATTCACTCATTGCAACAGTGACTAAACTTAATGAAGAAGATGGTTCTCGTGTGGTTACATTTAAACACAAAGGCTCTGCAATACGTTTTGAAGAGTTAGTTTTAGTTTTAGATAAAATAGGACATCTACCACTGCCTCCGTACATAAACAGAGAAGACAACAAAGAAGATGAAGTAGATTACCAGACACTATTTGCAAAAAATGCCGGTGCCGTTGCCGCTCCTACTGCTTCACTACACTTTACACCTGAACTCTTTACAGCACTCAAAAAGAGGCATAAGACACACAAAATAACTCTGCATGTAGGGGCAGGAACATTTAAACCTGTGGATGTTGAAAAAATATTGGACCATCCTATGCACTCTGAGTATTTTGACATACCTAAAGAGACTCGTTGTGTTCTTGAGAGTAATACCCCTCTTTTAGCCATAGGTACTACCGTTACAAGAACAGTGGAGTATTATGCAAGAACAGGTAAAACCCATGGAGAGTGTAATCTTTTTTTAAATCCTAGTAATCCCCCTCAAAGAGTAACCCATCTACTCACAAATTTTCATTTACCAAAAAGCACACTTATTATGCTTGTAAGTGCTTTTATTGGTAGAGAAAAAACACTAAAATTATATAATGAAGCCATAGAGAAGAAGTACCGATTTTTCTCTTATGGTGATGCTATGCTTATACTTTAATTTGCAACAAAGGGATTATAAATGAAAACTCTTTTACCTCTCATAGTCACGCTATTTTTAAGTAGTATCATTTTTACAGGCTGTGTAAAAAAGCCTTACAGTTATCCAAATTATGATATAATTAAACCAAATACTACGTGTAAAGCTAACAGAAACAATATACAAGAACTGCTTATCTCTTATTTAGGTAAGCCCTATGTATGGGCAGAAGAAGGACCTTATGCTTTTGACTGTTCAGGACTTACCTATAACCTTTATGGTTCAATGGGTATTGAAATACCACGTGTAGCAAGAGAACAAGCTAAAATGGGTAAGCCCGTTGCTTTTAAAGACTTATATTATGGTGATCTTATCTTCTTTGGTTCAACCAACAAAAGAAGTAAATACATCAACCATGTTGGTATTTACCTTGGTGATGGATGGTTTGCTCATGCAAGTAGTTCAAATAGAAAAGTCATTGTTACCCATTTTGACAAAGCACCACGTTATATTAAACGTATGAAACACTGTAAGCGATACCTTAGTAAAAATGATAGAAAACGTTATATGAACTGTGATGTTCCATTGAAAAAAATGAAAAGTACAAGTAGCCTCTACACTACACCATGGAAGAGAGGAATGAAACTTCCCAAAAAAGCGGTTCCTAACTAAAAGAGCCGTTCCTTAATCTATAAATTTTAGGCTAGTTTAAAGGCATTCATCTATAATACGATTCAAAATTTATTGTACCGGCTAGAAAAGGATTCTTATGAATGCTATTACAAAATTAACACTTTTACTTTTGTCTATTTTACTATTTACTGCTTGTAAACCTCCTCATCACCCTAAAAATCCAAACTATAAAATAATAAAACCTAAAGTCATTCATACTCCTAGCAAAAGAAGTCTTACCAAGATGGTAAAAAAACTACAGGGTAGTCCTTATGTTTGGGCAGAAGAGGGTCCACGTAATTTTGATTGTTCTGGTTTTACATACTATATGTATGGGAGCATGGGTATTAATATACCAAGAGTTGCACGAAATCAAGCAAAAAAAGGAAAACGTATTGCAGTAGAAGATTTACAGTATGGTGATCTTATCTTTTTTGCAACAAACAAAAGAAGTAAAAAAATTACCCATGTAGGTATGTACCTAGGAGATGGCTGGTTTACCCATGCAAGTACAGTAAAATATGAAGTTGTCTATACCAATTTACTTAGATCACCTTATTATAAAAAGAGATTACGTGTTTGCCGTAGATACTTGCCAGAGAATAAAAGAACCGTTCCTGCGTGGAAAACAGATAAATCCTTACAAGAAAAAATAACACCTGCTAAACAACCTTCAAAATATGGCAAAAAATCTTATGATAAAAAAGCCTATGATAAAAAAGCTATTGTGATTAAATCTCCTATGAGTGATATAGAACAACATTCAAACAAAGGAGATTTTTATGTTCAAGTAGGGTCATTTACAGGCAAACCAAAACAAGCACTTCTTAAAGAGATTAAAAAAAGGGGTCTTCATTATAAAATTATTAAGTTCCCCAAAAATGGAAGGTCAATCTCTAAACTGCTTATTGGTCCATATACTTCACATAGTGAATCAAGTTCAGTCCTAGAAAGAGTACAACAAAACATACAAAAGGATGCTTTTATCGCTGAGATACGCTAACTATCACTACTTTGATACTAAGTAAGTCTCTATAGTTTCTATAAGCTTACTAAACTCTTTTTCATAAAGACTTACATAGTTAGGAAGTAAATCTTGCTTGTTATAAATAATGCGTTGATAGATTTCATTAATTAATTCATGCATATCTTTGGCACCGATCGCCCCTGTTAAACCTTTTAAGTCGATACAGAGCATTTTCATCTGTTCAAACCGATGTTCTTGTACTAATTTTGCAAATAGTTCACTACTTTGCCCATAGGCATCCAGGAACTCATGAATAATTTCTATATAAAATGCTTCATTATTATTTGAATATTTAATACCTGCTTGAATATCTAAAATATTATTTTTATCCTTATCTCTTATTGTACTACTTGCACTTTTATATACTTTATTTTCACCTAATAAAGGTTTATAAAACATTTTAAATACTGTATAGAGTTTACCCAGCTCTAATGGCTTTGTTAAAAATGCATTCATTCCATATTTAAATATCTTTTTCTTTTCACTCTCTAGTGCCAATGCTGTAAAAGCTACAATAGGAAGGTCATCAAATTTTTTCTCTAATCTTATTTTTCTTGTGGCTGTATAACCATCCATTACAGGCATATTTATATCCATAAGAACTACATTATATTCACCTATATTTTGAGAGATTAAATGTACCGCTTCTTCTCCATTATTAGCAATAGTAATTTTTATACCCGAATACTTTAATATATTAGACAATACTTTTTGATTAATAATATTATCTTCAACAATTAATAAATTCATTCCTCTAAAATCATTAAAACTCTCTTGTATAATATTTTGTGTATCAATAATAGGAGAACGATGCACAAATAACCTACTGTTTATTGCCTCTTCTGGTTTCACCTTTATAGGTACTTTCTTATTATTAAGCTTTTTAGCCGTAAACATATCAATAATTAATTCAAAAATTCTCTCTTGGTTTAGTGGCTTAGATAAAGATCTGTCAATGACAGGATTTAGTGTATTATTTTCATCTTTATTCAATAGAGAATTTAGAACAACCACTTTTAATGCTTGCTCTTTTTTTATTCTATTGAGGTAAGTTATAGTTCTATCATCAAATAACACTTCATCTAAAATAACCATATCATAAGCTGCAAGGTTATATCTATTTTTTAAATACTCATCTTTATCAACTACTCTAACATCATGTTTAAAGTATGCAAACATTTTTTTAATTGCCAATGCTGAATTATAGTTACTATCTACAATAAATACTTTCTTTACAGTTAAAATCTTATTAGGAAGTCTATAGCTTCTTTTATTCTTAAGATCTTTAATACTAAATGGTAAAGAGAGAGTAAAAGTTGTTCCTCTACCTATAGTACTCTGCACTGCTAATTCACCATTCATAATAGATATAAGCTCTTTTGCAACAAAAAGTCCTAAGCCAGCATACTCATTATTTTTTTCATCATAAGAGGGAAGAAAAAGTGTTTCAAGTGTTTCTGAGTTTACACCTGCACCTGTATCTATCAACTTAAATTGTAACTCTACTCTTTCATCATAAGTACCAAACATTGATATCTCTAATTTTACTTCTCCATTATTAAATTGGTTCATAGTATGTTCAAGTAAATTAATTAGTATTTTTTCTAAGTTAAGTGAATCACCAACAAGATAACGAGGAACACTATTGTCTATATCAAAAATAAGTTCAATATTACTTCCTTTAAAAGAGGAGCATATAGACCCAGAAACTTCATTTAGTACATTGTTTAAATTAAAATTCTCATTGATTACTTCAACCTTTTTAGATTTTAATCTCAAAAATTCTATAAGGTCATTGGTAATATCTAAGAGTTTATGTTCTCCATTATCAGGAGAGACTATCGTCATCTCTTCTGTTTTCAAACTAGTGTTCTCTATAATATTTTCTTCTACCATAGTATGTATATTTTCACCCATTTTAGAGAGAAACAGGCTTTGGGATTCTTCTATCTGCGTTTGTTTTTTTATCATATTTTTATGTAAATCTTTAATCGTCATAATTTGCTTTGATGAGACAAAAAGTATAACTATTCCTACAAGCCCTAAACTAAAAACTGCTATCCATATCCAAAATGCTTCAATCCCTTGAACATCTCCTAATGATTCTGCATACATAAATGATATAAAACCTATTAATAATAACCCTATCTTCTTCATAAAAAAATCCTTATCCTAAATCAATATATTATTTTACACTATTATTCTAAAATATCCTAAAGTATTTGTATTTACATTCAAAAAGAAGCTATACTTATGCCATGAAATTAGCAAGTATAGACGTCGGTCTTAAACGTATTGGTATAGCTATTTGCCTTGATAGTAAAATTGTTGTACCTCAAAATGCCATTCTTAGAAAAAATCGTAATCAAGCAGCAAGAGATATTAACACTTTTTTAAAAGAGTGGGAGATAGAAAAACTTGTTGTAGGATTACCTCTTGATGCAGACAACTCCGAAGAGATGGAGAGACGCATTAAACATTTTGTCTCACTTTTAGAGCTTACTATTCCTGTAGCGTATCAAGATGAACAAAGCTCCAGCATTGAAGCAAAGGAGCTTACCATGGGTATCTTTAAACATAAAAAAGATGGAAAGGTAGACTCTATCGCCGCAAAGATCATTTTGGAGAGGTATTTGAAGGTCTAGGAGCCTGTCGGGTTCATGCTTAATTGGCTGCAAAATCCACCCTTTTGTCCTATTTTTCGCTTCAATCAGATGAATCCGACAGGCTCCTAGCGTATTTTCTACTCCACCTTCCCCACTTCATAAAATTTTCTCAACCATCTGTCAAGAGGTACGATAAGTCTATACATCACAGGGACTATGAGCAGTGTTAAGACCATAGAGCTCAATAGCCCACCTATAACAGCAATTGCCATAGGTGCTTTAGTCTCAGACCCAAGACCTGTACCCATGGCAAGTGGTAGCATGGCAAATACCATAGCGATGGTAGTCATTAGGATGGGTCTTAGTCTCTTTTCCCCTGCTTCTATCAAAGCTTCATCAGCTGTAGCACCTTTCTTCATAGCTTCATTGGCAAAATCAACCAATAGAACGGCATTTTTACCTACCATACCCATCAGTAGCATAAATCCAATCATCACAAACAATGAAAACTGCAATCCACTAAAATAGAGTGCCAACATCACACCAATAATACTCAAAGGCAACGCCATCATAATAATGATCGGCTGAATAAGTGATTCATACAAGATAGCCAAAATAATAAACATCAAGATTACAGAGAGTCCTATCGCTACTCCAAATGCTTGACCTGTTTTCTCCATCTCTTCGGCAAACCCTGTAAATCTGTAACTTACACTTTTAGGAAGTAAAGCATCGATACCTTCTCTAGTATAATTTACCGCACCCCCAAGATCAAGTCCAAAGAGATCAGAGTAGATAGTCACTTGTCTCTGCCTATCAAAGTGGTTAATAGTTGAGAGTGCCTTAGACTCAGTGAACTTCACTAAACCATCAAGATAGACCAATCTATGATTATTGGTTCTTAATTGTATCTTCTTTATGTCCTCAATAGATACCCTGTTATGATCATCAAACCTTAATGTAATATTGTACTGTTTACCCTTCTCTTCAAAATAGGAGATCTCTAAATCACTTGAAAATGCCGTAGCAATAGCATTTGCTATCTGAGAGGCTGAGATACCCAGCCTGTTTGCAGAGCTTCTTATAATGTTGATATCTACTTGTGGCTTACCTGCATCAAGGTTGCTATCTATATCTACAAAACCTTTTTTCTCTTTCAGATAATCCGTTAATTTTTTAGAAGCAATTTTTAAATCATCAAATGAATCAGACTTCAATACAATCTGATACGGTACAGAGACACCCGCACCTTTGATCGCCGGGATGGCAGCAGCTGTAATGAACATATCTTTAGCATAAGGTTTTAAGACTTCTCTAAAGTTTTGTATAATCTCTTCTTGATTCAGACTTCGTTTATCTTTGGCATTGAGCTTTACATAGATCATTGATTTATGTTTTTCCTGTGCCGTGTTATACCCTACACTTAACGTGGTATAGAGTACATTTTCACCTTTTCTTACTACATCTTCTATCACTTTTGACTGCTTTATCATCTCCTCAAGACTGATACCTGCATCGGCTTTTATTTTTATCTCAAACTCTGCCATATCCTCTTTGGGTATAAAATCCATGCCTATCTTCGGAAAAAGACTCAGTGATCCAAAAAATCCTGCAAATACAAGGATAAGCGTAATAATCTTAAATCGTAAAACCAATTTCAAGATTACATCATAGACCTTTTCCAACCCTTTAAAGAACGGTTCTGTTATATCGTAGAATTTACTCTCTTTTTTTTCTAAAGTTCTTGCACTTAAACTTGGTATAAAACTAAGTGCAACTGTATAAGAGATAATCACGGCAAACCCGACTGTCATTGCAAAGCTTTCAAAAAACTTACCTACGATACCCGACATAAACGAGACAGGAACAAATACAGCTAAGAGCATCGCTGAGATAGCTAAAATAGTAAATGCCATCTCTTTGGTTCCCTCATAGGCAGCTTGAAATTTATCCATACCCGCTTCCATCTTCTTGTAGATATTTTCAATCACAACAATCGCATCATCAATAATAATACCTATAGCCAAGGTAAGCCCGATGAGTGTCATTTTATTGAGATCAAAGCCCATGTAGTCCATTAACGCAAAAGTACCAAAAATAGATGCAGGGATAGAGAGTGCCGAGACTAAAGTAATCGTAAGATTTCTTAAAAAGAAAAAGATGATTATTGTCGCCAAAAACGCACCATAGATAAGGTCGAACTGTACATGTTCAAGAGAGTTTATAATGAACGGCGATGTATCATTTAAGACCTTAACACTGTAATTATCTCCTGCCATCTGTGTTAAAGCCGGTAGAGTATCTTTTACCCTTTGTACAATATCAATCGTATTGGTTCCTGAAATTTTTTGAACCTCAAGCATCACACCTTCATCTCCGTTATAAGAAGCGTAACTCTTTGCATCGCTGAGAGTATCTACCACTTTTGCTATATCTTTGAGTTTAATATGGTCTTTAATCTTGATATTTTCAAGTTCCGTGACACTCAGTGCATCTGCTTTTGTTTTTAATGTATGCTCTTTGAGCTCCGAAATCAGTTTACCTCCACCAATCTTTACATTTTCTCTTGCTACGATACTGTTGAGTTCTGTGATTGTAATACCAAATTTATTGAGCAGATTTGGATCTGGAAATATCTTAATTTCTCTGTTTTTATACCCAATGATATTGATAGCACCTACACCATTGATCTTTTGTAATTTTGGTTTAACACTTTCATCGGCAAAAAGCATAAGATTTTTTATTTTCTCTTTATTGGTAGTTAAAAAGATATTGATTACAGGTGCACCACCGATATCAAGCTTGCTTACCAATGGTATCTTTGCATCTTTAGGTAAAATGACGGCTGCTACTTTATCACGTACATCATTGGTTGCTTCATTGATATCTCGTTCTAAAAAGAACTTCACCATCACTACAGAGACACCCTCAGAACTTGTAGAAGTGATAGAATCAATACCACCAATCCGAGAGATTGCTTCTTCTATCTTATCTGTTACCTGTGACTCTATGGTACTTGACTCAGCACCAGGGTATACCGTTTGAATGGTCACCATAGGAAAATCTATATTAGGGAAAAGTGCAGAAGGCATACTTTTAAAACTCATAAACCCAAATATCACTAATGTTATCACATACATTAGTGTAGATATAGGCTTATTTATGGCTAATTTATACATACTGCCCTACTTCGTATCAGGTACAGTAATATACCCATCACCAAAAAGACCTACGACAAAGTCTTCTACTATCACTTCTGCTTTAATCTTTCTGTTACCACTGTCTGCAAAAGGGTATATCTTAGAAATTTCTCCACGATACTTTTTCGTATCACCATCTATAGCATAAGTAAACCGTTGTCCCATTTTTATATCTTTCCAATACTTTTGATCAAATTCCAAAACAAGTTTTCTTTTATCAATACTCTGCATTTTAAAAACTGTACGTATCATAGCAGCACTTACCACATCACCCTCTTCTATGTTTTTACTAAAGATGATGCCATGAAAAGGTGCATTGAGCAAAGTTTTATCTAGTAGGGCCTGTTGATATGCTACTTGTGCTTTTGCACTTTCATACTTGAATGCATAACCATCAAGCTTTGATGCATCTACAAGCTTTTGTACTTTAAGTTGTCGATCATACTCTTTTTTGGCATATTTCAAAGCTGTTACTGCTATATTTAGGGCAGCTTTTAGATCACTATTTTGTAGTTGTGCAAGTAATTCACCTTTTTTTACAACAGTTGCAACTTCAACATTTATACTCTTGACCGTTCCAGAACTCGTAAATGCCAAATTGGCACTTTTTTCTGCTTCTACAGAGAATGTTGCATAGATCTCTTCTCCCTGTATTGTAACAATCAGAAATAACAAACTTAAAATAACTGTTTTAATTCTTGTCATCGTATAAACTCCTTAGGGCTTTTCCCTGCATAATAGTAATAAATAGATTTTCTAATCTCGTAATCATATATCGTCTCTTTATACCGTGCCTCTGCCAGTGTTCTTTGTGTAAGTGCATCTAAAAAAGCAATATTGTCAACGAGACCTACTTCAAATTTTTGACGTACTACTTGGTAGCTACTGTTAGCAGCTTTCAATGCACTTTTAGCACTTTTCAATTTTACTTTGGTTGTTTTTAAACTTCGTCCTGCCAATTTGAAATTCATTCTTTGTTCTCTTTTCGCATGGTCTATCTGCGAAAGCAGTGCCATCTTTTGATATTTTACCGCTTCACTCTCTCTGCTCATTCGTCCATTGTCAAAAAGTCTCATATTGACTGATACCATCAATTTATTTTGATGATCTACCAAAAACCCATCTCCACTTAAACCTGAAGAAGTGACAAAATCATCAAAGTGTGATTTATGATACGTATTGGAGATGTTGACTTGAGGCAGATACCCTGCATCTATAGCATTGGCATTTTCTCCCACTGCAAGAGCATTGGCTTGAAGCATTTTAATCGCTTCAAACAATTCAAAATGTATATTTTTAGGTTCTTTAAAATAGTTCTTTTTTAATTGCTTGGCTGATAATCCACTGATAAGTTTTAAATTCTCTTCACTTGTTTCAAGAGTAAGCTTTGTATTTTCAAGTGTAAAATTATTATTTTCATAAACTGCAACAAGTTTATCGATATCTTCTTGCGTAGAGAGTCCTGCACCTTTAAACTTTTTCACACGAATAATCTGTGCTTTAAGTTCAGTAGAACGTTCTCTTAATGCGTGAATCGTTGCTTTAAATTTTTTTATCCCATAATAGTGACGTACTATCTCAAGTGTGATACTCTTTTCAAAAGCAGCCTTTTCAAACAGTGAAGCTTTATGTTCAAAGTCTTTAGCCCGTAAAAGTGAATCTCTCCTTCCACCATCATAAAGCTTCATATGTACAGAAGCATATACACTACCTACCTGACCTGGACTTACCAGATAGTTAGGTGTAACTAAAGCATAATCTGCACCAACATCCACCGTAGGCCAGTACGCACTTTTTGCTGCTTCAACCTGCTCTTTTTTAGCTTTAATGTTTATCTCTTTAGCTTTGATGAGACCATTGCTCTTACTAGCACTCTCTATAAATGTTTTTAACCCGAAACTTTGAGAAAAAACAAGCAGAGGTAAAATGAAGATTATTAACACTTTCATTTACTACCCTTCTCTATAATCTTAAACAGCGCATCCAAAAAAGATCTAATTTCATATATTGGATCAAGTGCTGCTGTGTGCGTTTCTACAACAATACCCAGCTTAAAAGTGATTAAGGCACTGACTATATCTTGCGAGTCTTTGCTTATTTCATTTTTTACAATTCCCTCGTGGATGATTTCATTTAAAATATTTGTAAATTTTTCTCTACAATTTATGTTAAAAATAACCATCTCTTCTGTTCCGTTTGTCATGGAGATTGCTAAAAACTCCCTATAGATATTGAGTTGTTTCATGCCATTCTCTTCTTCATGTATCATGCAAAAAAAATGTAAAAGTTTCTCTTTTGTACTTATATTTTCATTGCTAATCTCTTGCAGTTTTTTCTCATGTTCTGTAATAAACATTGTGATA
Source organism: Campylobacterota bacterium (assembly GCA_034659695.1). GTDB lineage: Bacteria > Campylobacterota > Campylobacteria > Campylobacterales > Sulfurovaceae > Sulfurovum. The sequence goes on from JAYEHY010000068.1 coordinate 38,103, forward strand.
ATCTCAAAAACGATATCTTCTTTATTTTCAAAGTATTCATAGATAGTCCCTTTTCCTACACCTGCGGTTTTAGCTATCTGTAAAATCGTAAGGTTTTTAATACCATGTTCAAGCAATATCTCTTTACAAGAACAAGCGATATTACTTCTTTTTTCCTCTTTATTTACTAATATTGCCATCAGTATCCTTTAAATGACTGACCATCGGTCAATTAAATTATAGCCAAACAATTCTTAAATAAATATGTAGATCAAAAAAGAGACATCTCCTTTTTGATGATAGTTTATAGTTTCTTTTTTAACTTCTGTATACGTGCATAGGCTTTGTCAATACTCTCAACTTTTACATCCCCTGACACTACAAGTGAGACTATCGTATCAACCAGTTTTTTCGTACTTTTTACTTTTCTAGGGTCAAGTTGATTGCCTATGAGTAATATGTCATCTCCTGCGTTTATAGCAAGTTTAAGTGTACTTTTAAATCCATATTTTTTACTTATTGCACCCATTTGAAGGTCATCTGTAATCACTACCCCTTGGTAACCTAGTTTTTTACGCAATAAACCATCTACTGTTTTTTTAGACAAAGTTGCAGGGTATTTGGCATCGATATGTTTGTTAAAAACATGAGCTACCATTACTGTATCGGCTTTACTTTTTAGTAGACGATACGGCTCTAGCTCTGCTTTTTTCCAAAGATTTGTCACATCCACAAAACCTTTGTGAGTATCTCCCACAGAAGAGCCATGTCCAGGAAAATGCTTTATAGAAGTGAGTACACCGTTACTATGCATCGCATCTATAAAAGTAGATGCGTACTTCGCCACAACTTTGGGGTCTTTACCAAATGAGCGTCCAAGACCATGAATTACATGATTTTTCATATTGATGTCAAGATCCACCACAGGGGCTAAGTCGTAGTTAATACCTACACTTTTAAGCTCTCTACTCATCTTTTTATAGGTACTATATATCTTAGTTTGATCCATCTTTGCTACATCAGAAGCTTTAGGAAACTTACCATAAAAACCATACTTACGTTTAAGCCTCTGTACTCTACCACCCTCTTGGTCTACGGCTATGAGTAATTTACCATCTGAACTACACGCTTGTAACTCTTTAGTTAACTGTGCTAGTTGGCTCTTAGTTGCAATATTTTTGGGTCTCTTTTTATTCACAGGATTATAGTCAAATAAAATTACTGCTCCTAAATTGTACCTTTTAATATCTTTACAAATTTGGCTCTTTGGAGAAGCTGTAGTTCCATGAAAACCTACCATAAGCATCTGTCCCACTTTTTTTTCTAAAGTTAAATTCTCTTTTGAAACAAGTGTTAATGGTGTAATCGCTATAAGTACTAGTACGGCAATAACTTTAAACATATTTTTCCTTCGTATAATATAAGAGTATTATATACAACTGCTATTAGTGTACGGTTAACCCTAAAATATTATACTCTTTTCATAAGAGCATCAGATAAGAAGCCATTTAATCTCTTCCCTAAATTGATTACTTAATTTTCTTATAATTTAGAATTTTTCCCTCCTCCTTTTAATCTTCCTGATGCTCTTTTAATTTATAAAACCTTATTTATATCTCATTAGTGTATAATCACTATACTATAAATAAACAAGGAATAATCTCATGAAAAAATTACTGACTCTTACACTTCTCATATATGCTCTAACTACCAATGTGCAAGCAACTCAAGAGGCAAATATATCAAAGATCATAGAGCAACCTAAAATGACAATGACAGATGTTAATGGTGTAAAGTATGAAGTTACAGGCACTCAAGAGGGATTTAAAGTTAAAGGATTAGAAGGAAAAGTTATTTTTCTTGAATTCTTTGGTCACAGATGCCCGCCTTGCTTAAAATCTATCCCTCATCTTATAAAGTTTCAAGAGAAATATAAAGATAAATTAGCAATTATTGCTATTGAAGTACAAGGCTATAGTGATAAACAACTTGCAAAATTTGCAAAAAACAAGGGGATGAACTACACGGTGATTGCAGATGAAAATTCAGGAGGTTTTACTGATTATATTGCACAAAGAGCAGAGTGGCAAGGAAGTATTCCTTTCTTAGTAGCCCTAGATGCAAAAGGTGCAGTACAATACGTACAAGCAGGAAGAGTTCCAGATGCAGCAATGGAAGAGCTTTTTAAACAACTTTCAATTGAAAAGAAGCCTTCTAAATAAGCTATTGTAAACTTACGATACCATTGTGTATCGTAATCACACCCTCAAGTTCTGCTTCATACACTCTATCTCCAAACTTTTTTACTGCTGAGTCAAAAGTGGGTAAGCTTTGACAAAAGTAGAAGAAATCGTCTTTCTCTACACTACTGCTTGGTGCTTGTCCAAAAGCTGAAGCAAAAAGTTCTACATCCGTAATAGCTGTTGCTTTAACATCACGAAGAAGACTATTTGTACCTGAACTCTCATTAAGTCTTTGAGGTAAAACAAAAATCTTTTTACCCATTTTTAAAGCATATTCTACTGAACGCATAGAACCACTATCTAACTCTGCTTCAGTAACAATGAGTAACTCTCCAAGAGCTACCACTAGTTCATTGCGTACAACAAAACTCCAGCCCATAGCTTTAAAGCCATCATTAAACTGGCTCAGCATTAGCCCCTGCTTTTCTATAGATTCTATCAAGGGTTTATTGACTACAGGGTAGCGTATATCTAAACCATTGGCAACAACTGCAATGGTATTAGAAGCTCCTGCTCCTGTATGGGCTATGGCATCTACACCCATGGCTGCACCACTGACTATGCTTACTCCCCTCTTTGCCAATGCATTGGCAATACTATGCGTAAATTGCTTAGTATAATTAGAGGGCCTTCTTGTTCCAACCAAAGAGACCTTTGGTCTTTTAAGCAGTGCTAAGTCTCCTCTATAAAAAAGTTCTGAAGGGTACTTTTTCATTGCGTCTAATTCATCTATATGAAAAGGGACACTTTGACTCATAAATTTCCTTTTTAACGATCATAACAAAATCAGAGGAAATATGGTAAAAATATGTCAAATTGTCATACTTTTACCTACATCATCCAAGACCAAATAAAATATGCTGTTAAAGAGAGTACTGTAACACCTATGAAATTTAACTTTAAACCAACAGAAGCCATCTCTTTGATGCTTATAACTCTTGAACTCATAACTATGGCATTAGGTGGGGTGGCTATAGGAAGCATAAAGGCGTAGGATGCAGCTACTGTGGCTACCATAAGAAGCATAGTCCCCTCATTTTCAGGCATAAGTTTTGCAAACTCATAGAAGATAGGTATAGCGATAGAAGTTAAGGCTGTGTTGCTTGTAACCTCTGTAGAAAATGTAACAAAAAGTGCTACAGACACAAGCATCCAAAAGAGTGGCAATGTAGAGATAAATGTTAACTTATTGGCAATATCTGAAGCCAAACCTGTTTGCGAGAAAGCCGCTGCGATACTAAACCCTGCACCAAAAAGAAAGATAATCTCATAAGGCATATTACGTGTATCTTCCCAAACTAAAAAACCCATTTTAGGCATAAACATAAGCAGTCCAAAACTAAGTAGAACTAACTTCTCATCAAGAGCCATACCTAAAGTCTGTTTACTAAAAGTATTGGCTATGAGTACAGCTGCAAGAAAAATAATAATCCCATAGAGTCTTTTTTGAGGAGCCGTTAAAACTGAGACTTCATGTTTTACATCTTGCACACACTCTTTTGTAACCCCTAGTGAGAGTACCCACGGTATAATGAATAACATAAGCCCTACTATAGGTAGCATCATAAATACCCACTCTCCAAAAGCTAAAGTAGGAAGTTTATGCTCCTCTAGGAACCCTAACAAAATAAGATTTGGTGCTGTCCCTATGGGAGTTAAAATACCACCAACACTGGCTCCATATGCCGTGGCTAACAAAAACCTTACCTTGAGTCTTACATTTTCACTTAAAAAGAGTGCTATAGGCATAAGCATAAGTGTTATGGTTGTATTAGAGAGGATTGAACTCAAAAGTGCAGAAGTAATAGCTAATGCATAGATAATACCTCTTGCTGTTTTAGGAAAGAGACTTAGTAACTTTGCAGAGAAGTATTTATGTAAGCCTATTTTTTCTATGGCAATGGCTAACATAAATCCACCTAGGAAAAGAAAAATAATCGATTTAGAGTAGTTTGATGTAACAGCTGTGGTATCAAGAATTCCAAAAACAGGAAAAAGTATAATAGGAAGAATGGAAACCACCCCTAACGGCAGGGCTTCATTTGTCCATAAAGTGACCAAAAATGCTACAAGAGCTATGAGTATTGAATGCACTAATGTAAAGCCTAAAAGTGCCAATAAAAAAAACCCTATGCCTACTAAAGTTGCTATAACTATGCCTCTCATTTTTTTCCTTTATATTTGGCTATATTTGTGTTATTGGTGAAAAATAATAGCATATATGACATTAGAAATTATTGAGAGACTTACAGAGTGTACTTATAAAGAAAGATATACTATTAAGAGGTAAATTAACTAGTAAATTTTAAGGATTAACCTTGACGGAAATATATTCCATGATACACCCTTTGCTATAGATTTTCACCCAAAGGCATTTCCTCCTTATAGTCGTGGCACCACCACAACTTTTAGCTCGTTACGAAGCTCCAGCTTCGTAATGCCCTATTGGACTCTAAAACCTCAA
>JAYEHY010000069.1:0-25662 GCA_034659695.1 Campylobacterota bacterium
ACGCTATAATAATCCAAAAAGAGTCTATCATGTGCCAAGTATCAAGATACATCAACCCCTTTACAGACTTTGGTTTCAAAAAAATCTTTGGAGACCCCAATAGTACAGAGCTACTCAAAAGTCTTCTAGCCATTTGGAGTGGTGGATATATGTATTCCAAAACCTACACCTCATGAACGATATACCCCAAGAACTTCAAGATGATGTGATTAAAAATGCCTTTAGTAAAGCAGAGTTCGCCACCATGCCCAAAAACCAACAAGAGAATTATCATAAGAACTTAAAAACCTATAGGGATTTGGTCAATAGTTTTGATTTTGCTCATAAAGAAGGAGAAAGAGAGGGGATAAAAAAGATAGTCAAAAATCTTCTAAAAGCCAATATGTCATTGGAGTTAATTGCTCAAACGACAGGGTTAAGCATAGAGGAGATAAAGAAGATTTAGCGAAACACTTCCCATGCAAAGAGACTGTGTAAGACCCCAAGGAAGTGGAGACTTTAGTCCCACTTAAAGCTTACTTGTTTATAAAAATTTGTGATTTCTTGTAAGAGATGCTTCTTTTGGCGTAAAAAATATGCATTTATGCATATTTTAGGTGAGAGTAAAGTCTACACTTCCAAGAGAATGCAGTTCTTGAACAGTCCCAAAGCATGAGAATGAGCTAACACGCGTAAATATGTTGAAACCCGTACTCTTATTGTAGAAATAGAATGGTGAGCTGATACATATCGTTCTCTTAATTCTCCAATCGCTTATCTCGTATGCTCATCTGTTTACTCTCTACATCTAGGTAGACATCAAAAAGGTCTATTTCATCTATGAGGTTACTTAGTTTTTTGTAACCATAGTTAATAGGTGAAAATGAGCTTGAGTTGTTGATATATTGTCCTATGTTTGCTAGGTTTGCCCAGCCGTCTTCGTCCATGGTTTGCTCTACGGAAGTTCTCAATACATTGACTAGCCATGTGTCTCCACGCATCTCTTTTCCTGATTTGCGTGTGTGTGTTTGTAGGGTGTCTCTGTTTTCATTCTCTTCTATTTGGTTTATCATGAGTTTTTCGGTAAAAATGAACTGTGAACATGCTGCCATAAAAGGTTTAGGTGTCTTCTTCTCTCCAAAACCATAAACTTTTATACCCTCAGCCTGAACACGCATGACTACAGGTGTAAAGTCACTGTCACTTGTAGCAAATGCAAATGCATCTATATCTTTTGTATGCAGTAAATCCATAGCATCTATGGTCATAAGTATATCGGTAGCGTTTTTGTTTCGTGAGTAGTCAAATTGCTGTATGGGCTTGATGGCAAACTCTAAAAGTTTCTCTTCCCAATTTTTAAGATTATCTTTTGTCCAGTTGCCATAGGCTTGACGTATATTTACTATGCCGTACTTGCTAAGCTCATTAATAATACCTTCTATAGCCTTATGTGAGATATTATCACAGTCTATAAAAAGTGCAATATAGTCCTCTTTCTTACTCATAACTTACTCTTTAGGTTTATAATAGGTCATGGTGCTACGACCAAATTTTTTACGTTTTACAAATTTTAATGCCCCTATTTGTTCAGGCATTGTAAGACTGCTCATGTGTTCTACTATTACCATTTCACACACTTCAGGTTCTATAGTCTCTATAAGTGCGATGGTTTTGTTGTAAATGTCATCCATTCCATCACGAGTAGAGAAGGGAGGGTCAAAATAAAAATAGGTTTTTTCAGAAGATTTTTTTACCATATTATAGACCAACTCAAACTTCTCAAAGCTATCGCCTAAAAAAAGATGACAACGACTTGGGTCAAGTTTTTTAATGTTAGATTCTAATACACGAAAGGCTACTTTATTGTACTCCATAAAGTAGCACTCTCCCGCACCTCTGCTTAGGGCTTCTAAGCCTATAGATCCACTTCCACTAAATGTTTCTACAAAGTTCTTATCTATAATATCAAACTGTAGGGTATTGAAAAGAGACTCCTTTAGAATCCCTTTAGAGCTTCTTGTGGTATCAATGGCAGGTATTTCTATAACTTTACCCTTAAATTTTCCTGCACTGATAGCCGATGTAAATATTTTAATTTTTTCTTTAATTCTCATAAACAGATTTTAACGTATTAAAAGTTAACTATGGTTTTAAGTGTATTGATAAGTTTACTCTTTTCGCGTATATCTGCACGCTCTTTTCCTGGTTCGGTTGTAGTAATAATGGTACGACCTGTTACAAGTTTACTCCCATCATTTTTACGAATACCCCAATAGGTATGCATAATTACAGGTTCACCTTTATACTCTCCTAAGTAGAGAACAATATGCCCTGGAACATAAAGGAGTGAACGAAATGGTTCAGCATCTTTAATGATTTTCTTCTTTTTAGCACGTTTTTTCAAGCCTTTTATGTAAGTAGATTTTCCATCTTTAGCTTGTTTACTAGAGTTGCGACGTAGAAAGATACCAAATGCACCTAAAAAATCTCTTGTTGTAGCAGAACAGTCACGACACTCATAACTTCCACCCCATCCATAAGGTTCACCATAAAACTCCTTAGCTAACATGGCTACATTTTTTGCAGTAAAAGGCAGAGGTTTTTTTGCGATGAGTTTTGGGTTTTTTACACTAACTTTTTGAATACGACCTTGACCTTTAAAGTTACGTGTTGCTATAAGATAACTGTTTCCATCTTTACTAATAGGAAATAACGCCCCAAGTTTTACAATAGAAATGGGTCTGTTTTTATGAGTATAAAGTCTTAAGTCATCTTTAATAGTCATGGCATAACTACCATTTTTAAATTTTTTAATAAAAGAATTATTTACCAATGCTAAATCTGCAATTTTAACCCAACCAAAGGAGTATGAAGCCCTTACAAAAGCCCATCGTTTATCTTTTGAAAAATGAGAGATATACAGAGGTACATTTATATGCAGTGCTGAGTTTTGATTATAGTCAAAAGGAAAGCCTTCTCCTGTACGTTTAGGGTTACGGTAAAATGCTTTATCTGTTGGTAGGGCTTTAACATTGGTACGTCTAATTGTAATGGCTTTATATTTTTTACTATCAAGCTTATCCATCTGTGCATTTCTTATCCATTTATTATAGACATAAGAGGGGATAACCTTTCCTTTAGCCTTGTAGATGGGTTTCTTAGTGACAAACCTTACTTCCCATCCTAAATCACTTTTAGGAATATCGGCTTTACTTAAACTCCAAGGTTTAAAGTATTTTTTATTAAATTCACTGTCTAGTTTTTTCTGTTTTGATTTAGAAAAAGGTTTTATCTGTTTTGCATAAAAAGCAGGGTCTTGAGGTATTTTTCTCATATCCAATACTTTACCTTTTGGCATACGATCTATTTTAGTTTTTATGCGTTTACTCTCTTTGAGTGTGTAGTTTGCATGAAGGATTGAGAATGAGAAGAGGAGTAGCGTGATAAGGGTTAGTTTTTTATACATAATAAATTCTCTATTTTTATTCAATTTTAATATAGATTGGTTAATGGAGGGTACATTAAGTGTGAAGGTAGCTTACACCTAAGCCTAATGCTTCTGAGAGTACAATTTCACTCTCATTAAAATCTATCTTTGTCTCTACAGGATGAGAAGCTAAGAGACTGACTGCATCAAGGTCAAGCATTGTAATAGTGTCAGCTTTAGCAGAAGCTACATGCACCCCCGCAGTTACGGAGATAGGACCCTCTAGCATACAACCAATCATACACTTAACATTAAACTCTTTAGAGAGGTCAGCTAAAGCCAAGGCTTGTGTAATCCCAGCAGTTTTTGCCAGTTTAATATTTACATAGTCTATAGCTTGTAACTCAAGTAACTTTCGTGCATCATCTACACTAAATATAGACTCATCTGCAAGTAGGGGAGTCTCTACTCTCTTTTTAATATAACGAAGTCCTTCAAAGTCATCGGCTTTTACAGGTTGTTCTATAAACTCTGCAATAATATTATCTTTTTCAAGAGCATGAAGTAAAGTAACAGACTCTTTTGCTGTCCAACCTTGGTTCGCGTCTAGTCTAAGCTTTATATCTTTACTAAGTGCTTGGTGTATGGCTTTAACTCTTTGTACATCTTTTTTAGGGTTATCACCTATCTTTATTTTAAGTGTGTCGTAACCTAAACTTACAGCATGAAGAGAGTCAGCTATCATTTTGTCTATATCACCCATACTAATAGTGATGTCTGTTTTAAAATAGGTTTGAGTACCACCTAGCATTTGAAAAAGGGGCTGTTCTAAAGCTTTGGATTTCAGATCATATAGTGCTATCTCTAACGCGGATTTTGCTGTAGTGTTTTTTAAGATTAAACTATGAACTAAATGTAATATACGTTCAAACTCTTCAATCTCTAAGCCTATAATATGAGGTTTTATATACTCTATAGTAGCCCTTATGGAACCTAAGGTTTCCCCTGTAATTACAGGAGTGGCTGCACCCTCACCAAACCCTTGTGTACCATCATCACACTCAATGATTACTACAAGGTCTTCAAGTGTATCTACACGACGTAATGAGGTAATAAAAGGGGTTTTAAGAGGAGCTTTGAGTATAGCTGTTCTTATATTTATGATTTTCATAAATTACGCTTGTGTCTCTACTGCTTCCATCTCACGTATTTTAGCACCTAGGCTTTTTATCTGTACAGTAAGTTTATCTCTTGTTTGTACAATAAGACTCTCTTCAAATTCATCATCTGCAAATTCAAGATTTTGCTCATAGCTTTTATACTCTTTGAGTAGTTGAGCCTTCTCTTCTATGTATTCATTTTTTATTTCTAGTGGGGTTTTTTCTTCTTCGGTAGAAGGTGTCATTATAATCCTTAATCTCTAATTACAGATAGTAGTATTTTACTATCTGTGTGGTCTATTTATGTTGTGAGATCTGTTTGTATTACGATATCGGTTCGTGTTATTCGATCTTGAATAATTAGTTCTTGCTCTATCTCTCGTTCCTGCACTATCTCTAGTTTTTGTAGAACGATTTCTTTTAGTCTTATGTCTATTGTTGTAATGGTTTTTGCTATTGTAGTGACCATAACGCCCATTTTCTGCTTTATATCTACGACCATTGTGGTATCTGTTTCCACGGTTATAGTAATGACCATTTCTGTATCTATGACCATTGTAGTAGTAGTAGCCACCACGGTAATAACCACCATAGTAGTATCGTCCACCATAGTAGTAGTACGGTTGATTATAGTAATAAGGGTAACTATATACAGATGTAGTAATGATAGCACCCGCTGCAACACCGGTAGCTAAAGCCCGTTCCTGAGGTGTACAAGCAGTAAAAATTAGTGTTGAACTTAAAGCTCCAATGAGAGCCAGTTTTTTAAAACTTTTTTTAATCATCTTATCTCCTTTTAGTTTTTATACTATATTATATAGAATAAAAGTAAATAAATTGTGTAGTACTTAGATTAAATCAGATAAAATATTACTTTAGTTACTTATTGTCTCTAATACCTTTCCAACCATTAAACCAGCAAATGTTCCTACGATGTAACCCATCATTGCCATAAGTACACCTATGGGGATAAGGGCTTTAGAGTATGCAGAAGCTAAAATAGGAGCAGAGGCTACTCCTCCTATATTTGCCAATGATGCCACACCTAAAGAGAAAAGGTCTAGTTTAAAGAATTTTGCAAATATTACCATAATGCTCACATGAATAGCAATAATAACAAATCCTGCAAAGATGTATAGTGGTGCTTGAGTAAGCTCTGTAAAGTTAGCCCTTGAAGCAATGAGGGCTACAATCAGGTAAAGCATAATGTTGGCTAACTCAGAACCACCTGAGATTTTAGCTAAAGGTGTCATAGCAAAGAGTATCCCTAAAAGTGTAGCGATGATGACTACCCATGTGGTTGTAGTTAAAAATGATGTTGTTGGAAAAGAAGATGCTCCATACTGTGCTAGAGCAGAGACTAGTAGTGCCGAACCAAGTAAGAGGAAAAGGGAGGCAAACTCTATAGGTTCTTTTTTAGACTCTTTTGCTGCTAGTTTCTTTCCCACATCGTCTATTATAGAGGTATCTGCTTTACTCCAAAGGTTGAACTTCTTAGCAAATGGTACAAGAGCTAAGAGTATCATAACCCAAATAGCATAGTCAATAGAGTCTATGAGCAGGGTGTAACCCATAGCAGAATCAGGTAAGTTTAAAGCTCCTTGTATGGCTACCATGTTAGCAGTTCCACCCATCCAAGAGCCGGAGAGTGCAGCAAAAGCCTTCCATGCATCAGGTGTAAAGTAGTTATGAAAGAGTGCAAATGTACCTATAAATCCTAAAGCAATACTTACAGAAGCTAAAAGAAAAGTAAGTATCATCTTTTTGTCAAGTTTAAAAATCTCCCTCATATCAGCAGAGAGTAACATTAAGAAAATCATCGCTGGAAGAAGATTAGATTTTACTATTTTGTAAGTTGCATTAACAGAGTCAGACTTTTGCCATACCCCAAAGGTAGAAAGAAGCATCACTAAAAAGTAGATAATTACAATAGCAGGAAGGTATTCAAAAAGTTTATGTTGTGTTTTTTTCTCAGTATAGACGACTGTAGAGCCTATCATCATAAGCAGAGCTAGATAGCTAAAACCATTTTCTATCATACTAAAAACCCAACCCCAACTCTCTTATCTCTAAAGTTTTATGGAAATCAAAAGTATTATATTTTTTAGTATTAGGCTCTATTAGGTAAATATTTTTATTTGAATTTCGTATGTGTGTTTGTGTTTGGTTGTAGATGAGTAGTCTCATAGACTTTTCAAACATATTGAAGACATTGGCTGTTTTAAAGAAGTTGTCTGGCATCTCTTTTTCAAAAGAGTTATTACCTAGGACATCTACAGCGATGATGTTGTTATGTGTGGCTTCATTAATACCAAGATTTTCACAAAGAAATCCATCCCCATAAGTATTGCCATGAATGACATGCTCTTCAAATACTCCTGGTATCGCCATGGTGCAGAGTACGGCATCTTTGATGTAGATATCATCTAAGGCAGTGAAGACTTTTTTTTCTCCATTTAGAAGATTTGTTGCGATGAGTTTAAGAGGTATTTGCGTCTCAGACATTTTCATTTTTCCAAATATTTGACTGAAAATCTTTGCTATTTTTTGATTATCAACAATAGCATTTCCTGAAAAAGAGAACTTAATCCAGTTAGAGATAGTGACAAAACTTTGAATCTGTTTGAGTATTTCATCTTCTTGCATCCCGATGGCGATGCAAGCACCCACAATACCACCCATACTTGTACCAACAATCTCTTTAGGTATAAGTTCTTTTTGTTCAAGGTCATGTAGCACACCTAAATGGGCTATCCCCAATGCACCTCCACCAGAGAGTACCAATGTAAAATCTTTTGTTTTATAGTTTTTAATCATCTGTAGATTATATAGTAAAATTCTTGAATACACTATTGATTAACATAGTATTTAGACTCTTTTTGTATAATGTAAAAAGTATTATACTTATAAGGATTTTTAATATGTTACCACTTGATAGTCAATCGTCAAAATCATGTATATCTCACTCTTTTGTTATTATCTTACTCCCTCTGCTTTTTTTAGTAGGGTTAGTCCTTGGTTTTGTAGGAATCGTTCCACTTAAAGTGGAGTTACATACTTTACTTATCGTTGCTTTTATCTTCATTGTTTATCTGTTTTTTACACGACACAATGCTAACTATGCGGTGTGTCACATGAAGGGTTCTTTTTCTACTATGGAAGATAGTTTACAAAAAGAGCTTAAAGCCAATGCTTTGACTATTATGGGTAAGACAAAGTCAACACTTCATGTAAAAGATTTTATTGCAGAGTATTATAAAGATATACGTAATGATAACTTTGCACGTGTGGCTCCTTCGGTGTTTCCTATGATGGGAATTTTAGGTACATTTGTTGCTATTGCCCTCTCTATGCCTGACTTTACAGTAAAAGACCTCAATGCACTTGATCGTGAAATATCAGTACTTCTTTCAGGTATTGGTACAGCATTTTATGCTTCTATTTACGGGATAATGCTTTCACTTATCTGGACATATTTTGAAAAGCGTGGAGCAACAAAAGTAGATAAAAATATTTATGATTTAGAGAAGCTTTATGACTCACGCGTCTGGAAAAAAGCAGAACTTATTAAGCATGAACATATGCAGAGTGAACTCAAAGACCAAGAGATAGTACAAACACTTAAAGATATGTTTAATATGGATTTTATTAAAGATATTAATGAAGAGTATCTTAAAAACTTTACAACGATTGTAAACGATACTACACACAGTTTTACGCAAGTGAGCCAACACATGCAGAGTGCTTCCTTGGAGCTTCGTACTACACTAAATCAAGTACATGAGCGGCAAGAGGGGGTTAATGCTGTTTTAGTCATGAAAGAGAATATCGAAGGCTTTAATGAAAATGCTAAAAATATTCAAAAGTCTATGGAACGTTTTGATGGAACAGTAGAGCATACCTTTGATAAAATAGATGAAGAGGTAGGGCAGATTGTTAAAAAGCTTTCTACTTTTGCACGTATCATCTCAGAGCAAAACCAGATGATAGTCAATGACATCTCTTTACTTAAAGAGAAGCAGAATTAAGCCTATGTTTAGAAAAAAATCAACTGATGAAGGCAGTAACTTTTGGATCTCTTATGCAGATTTAATGGCTGGATTACTTTTCGTATTTATTCTGCTTATAGGAGCGATAGTCTCTAAGTCTATTATACTTAAAACTGATTTGCATGAGAAAGAGGAGCGTTTAGCTAAGGTATCAAAAACACTGCAAAATAGAGAGTTAACCCTTGATGAACTAAGTGAAACACTGCTAAAAAGTCAGGTTCTACTTAATGAAAAAGATAAATCTCTAGCCTTAAATAAAGCAGATATTGAAAATAAAAAGCAACTCTTAGCGACTAAAGATGAGGATCTTAAGGAAAATAAGAAGAGTCTTAACCTTAAAAAAGAGGAGATAAAAAAGCTTTACCAAATGTTACTTGATGCCAATACACAAAAAGATATGTTGAGTAATAAAGTGATAGTGGTGCAAAACTTACTTACAGAAAATAATAATACCCTACAGCAAGAGAGAACAGCACTTAAAAAAACTTTGAAAGCGTATAAGGGGGAGGTTATCGTTCTCTCTAACCAGCTTACTTCTGTTGGTAACACCGTAAAGAACAAAGATGAAAAGCTTTTAAAGTTGTTAAATGCTTTAGATGAAAAAGAGACAAAGTACGATGCACTCATAGAGAAACTGCAAGGTCAAAAAGCTAAAATAAAATCACTTACAGGTATTAAACTCAAAGTGGTAGCAGCACTTAAAGAGGAGTTAGGAAGTAAAATAGATATTGATAAGAGAAGTGGTTCACTTAAGCTTGCGTCAAATATTCTTTTTGATAAAGGTTCATCTATCTTAAAAGAGGAGTCAAAAACAGAACTTAAACGTTCATTTGAAGAGTATATAGGAGCGTTAGTTACCAACAGCAAAATTAAACCTCACCTTGAAAGGGTGATTATAGAGGGGCATACTGACAGTGATGGTGGCTACTTGTATAATCTTAACCTCTCACAAAAAAGGGCCTTTGAAGTAATGAACTTTTTACTTACACTCGACTTTGCTAAAGCGCATAACATTCAACCACTTCTCATAGCTTCAGGACGTGCATATTTAGATGTTGTAACTGTAGATGGGATAGAAGATAAAGAGGCTTCAAGGCGTATTGAGATAAAGTTTAGACTTAAAAATGAAGATGCAATGCATGAGATAGAAAAGGTTTTAGATGCAGAGTGACTTTGAACCTAAACATTTAAAAGATGCAAATAAAGCACTCTCTAAACATCTTGATGATGTAAAAGTGTATAGTAAAAAAGAGCCAAAAGAGGAGAGAGAAAAAGAGCGTGCAGAGGAGTCCTCTTTATGGAAAAAGTTTTTAACTCTATTTAGATAAAATACCCTTATCTAATTTAGAAAGAAAAATATGAATTTAATTTACCCACTTAATGTAAAAAACGAGTTCCACTTTAACCCTTCTCCTAGAGATTTTACAGTAGAAGAGATACCTCTTTACGAATTTACAGAAGAGGGTGAGCATTTAGTGTTGAAAGTACGTAAAAAAGAGATGACAACATGGGAGATGTTAGATGCCATCTCTAACCATGTAGGTGTTCGCCGTAGAGATATGGGGTACGCAGGACTTAAAGACAAACATGCCATGACGATACAGTACGTCTCAATCATGGCTATACATGAAGAGAAGCTCAAAGCATTTAAACATGATAAAATTAAAATACTAGACACTGTAAGACATAACAATAAAATACGAGTAGGGCATCTTAAAGGTAATCGTTTTAATGTACGTCTTAAAAAAGTATTGGGTATTCAAAAAGATAAATTAGACTCAGTTTTAAAATGGATCAAAAATAATGGTGTACCAAACTACTTTGGAAACCAACGTTTTGGAACCGATGGTAATAATTGGGTAGATGGTAAACGATTGATAGAGGGTAAACTTAAAATTCGTGATAAAAAAACCAAAGAGTTTTTAATGGGTTCATACCAATCTTACCTTTTTAACAACTGGCTCTCTAAGCGTATGGAGCTTAACCATCTGTTACAAAAATTTACAGAAAGTGAAACAGAACAGGTACTAAAACTAGAAGAGGGGTCACTTAAAGGTACTAAGTCTCAACCTAATTTCTTTAAATTAGTAGAGGGTGATGTCATGATGCACTACCCCTATGGGCGACTTTTTAATGTAGAAAACCTAGAAGAAGAAGCAAAACGTTTTGAAGCAAAAGATATTGCCCCAGCAGGACTGTTAGCAGGTAAAAAAGCCAAAATAGCCCAAAGCATAGCAGGTATATTAGAAAAACCTTTTGCAGAAGAGATGAACCTAAACGGCACAAGACGCTATGCATGGATACAAGTCACAGAGATAAAGAAAACCTATATAGAAGAAAAAGCACACTACGAACTAAGCTTCGTCCTCCCAAAAGGATGTTACGCAACCAATGTATTGGATGTACTAAGAGGTACAAATATTAGTAAATAGTCTAGTTTATATAAAATAAACTCTATCTTTTTACTTCTCTAAACTCTCCTCATCTATAACGATAATACCGTCGTGGTCAGCTAGAAGGATTTCGTTGTTTTTGAAAAATACTCCACCGAAAGTAAAGGTAGTATCTCGTTCACCAGCTTGTTTCTTATGGCTTTTACGTGGACAAGTACCTAATGCCCAGAGTCCTACAGGAATGGTTTTTGTAATGTGTGTATCACGTACATAACCGTTTATTAGTATGCCTGCCCAATTGTTTTCGTGTGCAAACTTCATGAGGTTTTCACCTACAACAGCGTAGTGAGCTTGGTGAACTTCTACTACTGCTACACGTCCATGACCTGGCTCCTTAAGCATGGCAATTAAATCTGAGTTTTCATCAAAAAGTTTTATGGTTGCTATAGGTCCACGGCACTTTTCAATACCTCCGTAAGATTTGTATTCTGGTGAGAGTACTTGTACTTTTTCATGATGCTCATCTGAAATATCTGCAGTAAAAAAACCCATTTTAACTCCTTATTGTTTATATTTAGAGAAAGATTATACTAAAAAAATCTATAATTAGGTAGAATTATAAAAACAAACATAAAGCAGATGGATGAAAGTAGTAACAGGCGTAGTAGGTAATGATATTCATGTTGTGGCAAATAGGCTTATAGACATCTCTCTTGAAGAGCGTGGCTTTGAAGTTTTTAATTTAGGAGTAAACACCTATCTTGAAGAGTTTATGGATGCAGTTATAGAGACAGATGCAGATGTTTTACTCATCTCATCACTCAATGGTGAAGCAGAAGGATGGTGTCGAGATCTTCAAATACTTAAAAGTCAATATGACTTTAATAATGTTACATTTATGATAGGTGGAAATCTTGGAGTAGGTGAGATGGATGCTGAACAGTTAGTTCCTAAATTTCAAAGCTATGGATTTGATTTGGTTTTTCATCAAGTAGATTTAAATATGGGTCTTGACTCCCTTGAAGCATTTTTGGAGGCTAGGTAATGAGTAGCTTATTACAGCGTGAGCGTGAGATTATTGTTAAAAATGAGTATATAGATAGGTTTGATTTTGCTGAAGTAGAAGATTTTATAAAGGGTGCTAGCAAAGATCTTTTTATCTCTCATAAATTTAAAACATCTAAGGAAATATTGGTTCAGCCTCGTGGAGGTTTTCCCACTTATGATAAGGTTTTTCAACTCTATAAAGAGTTTAAAGATGCAAAGGTAGATGTACTACCTCTTACCATAGACTCCAATACACGTCTTAATGATTATGCTAGTGCTAAAAAAATGTTGGCTCTCTCTGAGGAGAACGATGTAGATATGCTTAATGGTTACCCACTGGTAAATCATGGTTACAGAATAACCCGTAAGATGATAACACACTATAATACCCCTGTAAGTCTGCGTCATGGTACACCTGATGCAAGACTACTTGTGGAGACGGCTTTGGCTTCTGGTATTTTTGAGATAGAGGGTGGACCGATTACTTACTTGTTACCATACTCTAAGAATTTTCCTATGGATAAAGCATTTTTGTACTGGAAATATGTAGAGAGAATTTGTGCAAAGTACTCAGAGCTTAATGAACCTATTAACAGAGAATCATTTGGTCCTCTCTCTGCGACACTTCAAGCTCCTGCAATTGTACTTGTTATTCAACTCTTGGAGATGTTACTCTCTTTAGAGGAGGGTGTAAAGTCTTTCTCTGTGAGTTTTTCTCAAACAGGCTCAATGTTACAAGATATAGTGTCAGCCAATGTACTACGTAAACTTGCTCGTAAATATGCCGATAAGTTTGGTCATAAAGATGCAAAGATAAACCTTGTTTATCATCAATGGATGGGGGCTTTTCCTCGTAATAAAGAGTATTCAGATTCACTTATCAATACCTCTACTGTCATAGCAG
This sequence comes from Campylobacterota bacterium, assembly GCA_034659695.1. GTDB lineage: Bacteria > Campylobacterota > Campylobacteria > Campylobacterales > Sulfurovaceae > Sulfurovum. Next base: position 12,960 of record JAYEHY010000069.1, read on the forward strand.
CGATGGTGGGAGCAGATAAGATTATTACTAAAACACGTAATGAAGCGTTTGGAATACCTACAAAAGAGGCAAATGCTTTGGCAGTTGCTAATGTAAAATATACTTTAGGTATGCTCAAAGGCTTACCAAAAGTAGGGGACGAAGAGGAAGAAGAGAACTTAACTAATGAGATAGATGAAATCTTAGAAGCTGTATTTAACGACAAAGCAGACACTCTTTGGCGTAAAGTCTTTAACTCTATTAAAAAAGGGTATATTGATATCCCTTTCTCTCCACATATTATTAATGCTAATGAAGTGATTACCATACGTGATCCTCAGAGTAATATACGTATTTTGAAAAAAGGTAATTTGCCTATTTCAGATAAAAGCTTTGCTTTTGAGCAGTCCAAAATAAGATTGGCAGAGGGTCAAAAAGTGGTAGATAAAATTATTCAAGATATAGGAATTATGCTATGAGTAAATTGTATATAGATATAGGGAGTACTTACTTTAAAGTTTCACAAAAAGGTAATATTCAACAATATTTTAGAGACTTTAATAAAAATATTCTTGATGATTTAAATAGCAAATGTTCAGAGATTGTAAGTCAATACAGTAAAGATGATATTCATATCTGCTCTTCTGCAAATGGTGGACTGAGTACACTCATTGTAGGGCTTACTAACTCGTTTAGCTTGAAGTATGCTATTAATATTGCATTTAATTCGGGTATCAATATTATAGATACTGTGTTGTATTCAGAGATAGAAACTGAACCTGTTCCTTCTGAGTTGATAGATGTTGTTATTGTTGTAGGAGGTATTGATTCAGTTGAAAAGGTATTTGATGAAAAACTTTTAGCCTACCTAGAAACAGTGAATTATCAAAATATTGTCTATGTTGGAAGTGCTAAAAATAGTGACTATTTAACAGAAAATATTGAAAATATTGTTATTCTTGAAAATATTATTTCAAATAAACTCAAAATTCAAGAAGAGTCATTAAAAGTCTATTTAACAGATCTTTACCAAGCAGACATTGTGGGTAAAGAAGATATAAAACAACTTTATGAAATTACCTCTAATCAAATATTTTCTACCCCTTATATCGTAAATCGTTCATTACCTAAAATCAATGAGAGGCTGGATGTTGCCAATCCGTTTATTGTAGTAGATATTGGTGGGGCAACAACAGATATACATTATAGTCGTGACTTAGTAAATGATAATATATTAACTCAAAGTGGTTATGACCGCTTGGTATTTAAAAAGCTGGGTGTCTATAAATCTCGTGAGAGTTTGGTACATACAGCTAAAAATAATGAGTTTGTTTTTGAACTATTAGAGCATTTAAACGTAACAGAGAATATTTTAGAAGAAGAGAGTGAAAAGGCAACACGTATTTTAATGCAGTTAGCTATCTTTTTAGTACTTTATAAAGTATCAAAACATCATGGTCAGTATGTAGAACTTAACCTTGATATTTTAAACAGTATTGTACTTACAGGTGGTATTACAAAAGTGTTGACACAAGAAGAGGTAGAAGATATCGTACTCTTTTTTTATAAAAAGATTTTACAATTTCATAAAGCACCTACCACACTACTAGATAGTAACTATGAGATATGGACCTATGGAATTTAATATAGCGTAAAGGAGTAGAAATGTCAGTAAATAGTATTAGAAACTTATTGGAGATGGCTGCAAAGAGTGAGTCTGAGAAGATTGGGCTAGTTTATGAAAATGAGCAGATTTCGTATGCTCAGATTATTGAAAAAGTAGATAAGATTGCCCATTATCTAACGACTATAGGGTTAAAAAAGGGAAGTAGAATAGGGATATACTCAAATAAAAGTGCTTCTCAAGTTATCGCTATTTTAGCTGTCCTATCTACAGAGTATGTTTTTGTACCTATTACAAGACTATTAAAGTCTGAACAGGTAAAGCATATTGTTAATGACTGTAATATTGAGTGTATCATTACAGATAAGAGTAAAATAGAAAATATTAAAGCTATAGATTTTAATGGAAAAGTTATCTCTTATGAAGCGAGCTTAGAGAGTGATGTTTCATTTGAAGAGATTATAAAGTGCTACAGTGCAGAGATACAATGTGATATAAAAGGACATGATAATGCTGCAATAACTTACAGCTTTGGTTCAACGGGTAATCCCAAAGGAGTAGTGATTAACCACAGAGCATTTATAGATGGTGCAAGAATTGTCTCTAACTATTTAGATATTAAAAAATATGATATTATTTCTGGTGTTTTATCATTTAATCTTGACTATGGACTTAACCAACTATTTACTACACTCTACAAAAAAGCGACGCTAGTCATACATAAGTTTGTACTTCCCTCGGACTTCTTTACACACCTTATCAATGACAGTATTACGGTTTTACCTTTAATGCCTATTCATATTACACAAATGTTTGATGAAGACCCTCACCGTATACCTCAATCTGAACATTTTAAAAATTTAAGAATTATTACCTCTTCAGGGGGGAATATTACTCCTTTGATGGTAAAAAATATCACCAATACTTTTTCTACTACTAAGTTCTACTCTATGCATGGTTTAACAGAGGCATTCCGTTCAGCGTATTTAGATCCTACACAGATACATATACGCCCAAACTCTATAGGTAAAGCCATTCCTGATGTTGAACTTTATGTTATCAATGAAGAGGGTGAAGAGTGTAAACCTAGAGAGATAGGAGAGCTTATCCACCGTGGTGCATCTATCTATAAAGGATATTGGAATGCACCAAAAGAGAGTGAAAAGCGTTTTAAGAGTATTAGTATTTTAGATAAGGTGATAAAACCAGAAGGTCATTTAACAGATGAGATAGTCATAGCAAGTGGAGATTACGTTTATACAGATGAAGAGGGGTATATTTATTTTGTCTCACGAAAAGATGATATGATAAAAACACAAGGTTATCGAGTAAGTCCTCATGAGGTAGAATCTGTTGTTTATGAAAATATCCCTGAAATTACTGCATGTGCAGTTTTCTCTGTACCTAATATAGAGATAGAAGAGTCTATAGTTATGGTATACGGTGCAAAAAGTGAACTAGCACGTAATGAAATACTTTTTGAATTAAAAAAACATTTACCTAACTATATGCTTCCATCAGATATCGTCTATAAAAAAAGTATGCCACTTAAATCTTTGCATGAAAAACAGATAGATAAAGAGGCTTTAAAAAAAGCTTATTTAGGTTAGTAGAAAATTATAGTTAAAGGGTAGTTCTTATGAACAATAATGAAAAATCAAATATCTTAATTATTGATGATAATACAAAAAATATACAATTAGCTGCAAATGTATTAAAGTCTACCAACAGATATAATATCTTTTTTGCAACAAGTGGTAAAAAAGGTATTGAACAACTTCAATTAAGACCCTATACACTTATTTTGCTAGATATTAATATGCCTGAACTAGATGGTTATGAGACTGCTGATATTATTAAAAAAGATGAAGAGTATAAGAAAATACCTATTATTTTTCTCTCTGCAAATGCCGATAAAAATAGTATAAGAAAAGGTTTTGAACATGCTAGTGAAGATTATATTACTAAACCATTTGATGAAATGGAACTTATTCATCGTGTAAAAACCCATGTGGAGCTATTTCTTGCAAAAGAGAAGTTAGAAAAAGAGGTAGATGATACAAAAATGCTACTTGAACAGTATAAAAAAGTTGTTGATATAAGTTCTATTGTTTCAAAGACTGATACTAGTGGTATTATCACTTATGTAAATGATAATTTTTGTAAAATTTCTCAGTATTCAAAAGAAGAGTTAATAGGTAAAAATCATAATATTGTAAGAAGTAATAATATGAAAAAACATATTTTTAAGGAGATGTGGGAAACTATTAAAAGTAAAATTATTTGGAATGGTATTATTGAAAACAGTGCTAAGGATGGTAGTAGCTATTTTGCAAACTCTACTATTATGCCTATAATGAATTCAGATAATGAGATCGTAGAGTATATAAGTCTTAGAACTGATATTACAAAAGAGATAAAATTTAATGAAGATATTATATCTACACAGAGTGAGGTACTCTCTACTTTAGGAGAGCTAGGAGAGTATCGATCTAAGGAGACGGGAGATCATGTAAAACGTGTGGCACTTTTTTCTGAGTTACTTGCACGTCTTTATGAATGTAGTGATGAGGAAGTATCACTTTTAAAAATGGCATCACCAATGCATGATATTGGTAAAATAATTATTTCAGATGCTATTTTACTTAAACCCGATAAATTAACCAAAGATGAGTTTGATATTATGAAAAATCACACAAAGTATGGTTGGGATATATTTAAAAAATCAAAAAATCAAATTTTAAAAGTAGCAGCGATTATTGCACACGAACATCATGAAAAATGGGATGGAACAGGGTATCCAAGAGGATTAAAAGGTGAAGATATACACATATATGGTCGTATTACTTCCTTAGTAGATGTTTTTGATGCACTAATGCATAAACGATGTTATAAGGAAGCTTGGAGGTTAGATGAAGCTATGAGCTATATTAAATTAGAAAGTGGTAAATCTTTTGACCCTAGTTTGGTTGATCTATTTTGTGATAATATTGATGAATTTTTAGAAATTAAAGCACAATATAACAAATGAATATAAAAAATATTTATGCTTCTTTTCTTTTATTTTTAATTGTAATAATCTCTGTAATTATTATGATAATTCCAACATTTTTCACCAAAGGTATTGCAAGAGTCAGCAGTGATAAAAGATTAAATTTACCACTTATTTTAAATGATAAAAAAGATATTAAATTACTGTTTTTTGGTTATTCTGGTTGTCGTGATATCTGTACACCAAGGTTATACTCTATCAATGATTTTTATCATACTTTAGATAGTAGTATTAAAAAAAGGGTTGGAGTTGAGTTTTTAGATATCTCAACACCTTATGATAAAACTTTACCTTTAAGATTTGCTCAATTTTTTAATAAAAATTTTAAAGGTATCTATTTAGATAAAAATATTTTAAGAGATTATACTAAAGCATTTAATGTATTTTTTTCTCCTTCTCTCTTGGAGGAAAATGAATATGATCATACATCTAACCTCTATCTTGTTAAAAAAACACAAGGGGAGAAAGTCTTAAGGTATATTTACCATGCATATCCTTATAACTACAAGCAAATTACTTTAGATATTAAGGAGTTACTTAATGAGTGATATAAAAAGAGATAAAAATATTATTCAATCAGATATATTTATGCTTAAATTGGTTTTTTTTCATTGGATAATTATTTCAACGCTTACAGCATACCTTTTTGATGCTTATTACCTTGGTGTAGTAGGTGGAGGAGTACTACTTGTAATAACTTATCTTGGTTACAAGTCATTTCAGGGAACACAAACCTATAGATATATTATTGCTTTAGTATTGTTAACTTTTTCTATTCTTATGATGCAGCAGAGCTTAGGTAGAATAGAGATGCATTTTCATATTTTTGCAGCACTCTCTTTTTTAGTGATTTATAAAGATTATAAAATAATATCTCTTGCTTCAATTTTTATAATTATTCATCATTTACTTTTTAATTATCTTCAAGAGTTAAATGTTGCTATTTTAGATACTCCTATAGTTGTCTTTAATTATGGTTGTGGGATAGACATCGTTTTACTTCATGCAGCTTTTGTAGTATTAGAATGGTTTGTACTTGTTAAAATAGTAAAAAGTATGGATAGTACTGATACTGAATTAGTTAGAACTAAAGATGCACTACAGTCTGTAAATAAGAATCTTGAAGCTATGGTAGAGGTAAGAACAATGGAGTTAAAACAAGCCAAAGAAGAAGCAGACTCTGCAAATAAAATGAAATCAGAGTTTTTAGCAAATATGTCTCATGAAATAAGAACACCTATGAATGCTATTATTGGGTTTACTGATTTATTATCTAATAGTATTCAAAATGATAAAGATAGAAATTATATTAAATCAGTACAGGATAGTTCAAAAATACTCTTAACAATTATTAATGATATTTTAGATATTTCTAAAGTTGAAGCAGGAAAACTTTCTATAGAGTATTTACCGACAGATATAAGAGTCATCATACAAGAACTTAATAATGTTTTTTCTTATAAAGCTAAATTAAAAGGATTGTCTTTAAATATAAAAGTAGATGAAAATGTACCTACAACACTTATTTTAGATGAAATACGAGTAAGACAAATTCTTCTTAATCTTGTAAGTAATGCACTTAAGTTTACAGAAAAAGGATTTGTTAATATTGATATTACTGTATCCTCTAAGCAAGAAAAATACACGAACCTCATTTTAAAAGTTGAAGATAGTGGAATAGGGATAGATAGAGTACAACAAGAAAATATTTTTAAAGCATTTATGCAGCACTCTAATCAAAGTAATAAAGATTATGGAGGAACAGGCCTTGGACTGGCTATTGTTAAAAAACTTATAGAATTGATGAATGGAAATATTGTTCTTAAAAGTAAAAGAGGAGTAGGTTCTACTTTTATTGTTACACTATCTAATGTAGAGATTAGTACGATAGACATACCTAGAAATTATATTAAAAATCAAAAGATAATCTTTGAAAAAGCAACAATTTTAATAGTTGATGATATAGATTCTAATAGAGAATTAATTAAAGAGTATTTAAAAGATAGCTCACTTTGCTTATTGGAAGCTAAAGATGGTAAAGAGGCTATAGATATGGTAAATAAACATAATATTGATTTGGTTTTGATGGATATTAGAATGCCAATTAAAGATGGATATGAAGCAACAAAAGAGATTAAAGCTATGAAGAATTTACCAATTATTGCGATTACTACTTCTGTATTTACAGAAAAAAATCATAAGGAAAATATTATTTTTAATAGCTTCTTGCACAAACCTATTGCTAAAACAATACTAGAGCATGAGATGTGTCTATATTTAACCTGTAGTACAGAAACTATTGAAAACACATCTTCTAATGTAGTATCTGATGAAGTTACATATCTTTCACTGACATCTTACCCAGAACTTCAAAGTTTACTTCAAGAAGCTAAAATAGCAGGTGATATAGCGTTAATACAAAAATTTGCAGATACTTTAGAAGTCTATGCTACCCAACATAATATAGAAGACTTTAAAACCATATCTATACAACTTACATCAGCAGTAGAAAGTTTTGATATAGGTGAGTGTGAAATTTTGCTTAATAAGTTTGATTAACTAGTTATAGTATTTTATTAAAAAAGCATTGAGTTGGTTGGCAAATGCATGGGCATCTTTTTGTCCAAAAGCTTTTGGACCACCTGTCATCTCACCGCTCTCTCTAATGCATTCCATTAAGTTTCTCATCGCTAGGTACTGCTTGATATTATCTATACTGTAAAGTTCTCCTCTATGGTCTATAGCATGAGCATTTTTACTGATAATACGATCAGCTAGTGGTATATCTGCTGTAATAACAAGGTCTTTTTCTTGACAGAGTTTTACAATAAGATGATCTGCCTCATCCGCACCTTGATTTACAATAATGTATTCTATATGTTTTGATTTACCAATAGTGATTTTTTTATTAGCAATAACCTTAGTAGAAATATTTAAACGTTCAATACTTCTTAGGAGAATAGGCTTTAAAAGGTTTGGAAAGGCATCACCATCTATAAAGAGTGTCATAGTATCTCTTTTACACGTCCTACTTCTCCTGTGTTCAGACGTACTTTTATACCATGAGGATGTGTAGGAGAGTTTGTAAGAATTTTTTGTACTTTTCCATAAGTAAGCCTATTTGTGGCTTGGTCTTCTTTAAGTACAACACCTACGTCTAACCCATATTTAATATTTACTCTTTTTGTTCCACCCATATTATGCCTTTGACTCATAATTAAGTATTTTTTTTATGGTATCAACAGAACAGAAAAAGAGGGCATCAAATAGAGGATTTAACTTTGTTTTATTTTCATCAATAATATCAAATGGTTGAAGAAAAAATCCCGTTCCATCTTCTTTGTTAGCAGGCTTTACTGTAAAAACTATAGGCTTAAGTGTTCGAATAACATTGAGTACTTTTTTATAATTTTTTGCATCTTTCTCTGGCAATAAATTATCTTGTTTACCTTCATTCGTACGTATTTTTAGCAGAAGTTGAAGTTTATCATTAAAGATTACTTTATTCCAAGTGATACTTCCTAACTCTATGTTGAATTCACTATTGCCCGATATGAGTGGGTGAGGTTTTGTCTCACGAATAGCTTCAAGAAGTTGAAGAAAAAAGTTTTTACCACCAAATGAATTGGCACACTGGAGAAGTTTTTGTTGATGAAGAAGTTTTTCTTCATTTGTTAAAGTATTAAAATTACACATTATTATTATTCTTTCTATTTAGTTTGTATAATTATATCTAAATCTCATATTAAACTACTTCCTATATAATTATAACAATTATAAGAGAGGATAGGTAAGAAAATGGATAAAAAATCGGAAGAGGAAAAATTACATACAGATAAGCATGTATATGCACGTTATGAAGATGTAGATAAAGAACAACTTGAAAAAGATATAGATGCTATTAAAGATACTATGGCACCAGTAGGAGAAGAGGATTTTCAACACCTCCTAAAACTTGAACGTTGGGGTAGAATGTTCACTTTTTCAGGATATGGTCTAATTGCCCTGTTGAGTCTTGTTGAACTGCTTGCAGGAGGACTGAATGCATGGATTTTCTGGACTATTGCTATTGTAGCTGCACTACTTATCAGTACAGGGAACGTTGCGAGATGGGCTGATGTTGTGCATCCTATACTTCATGGTGCCTATGATAAAGTACCAAATGTTCCAGAAAGGTATACTAAAAAGTATTTTGCAAAAGGTTCAAGACGTTTTATTGACTTTTTAGACTGGATTAAACCCCAGGCTTGGGAGTACGAGCACAATATTATGCATCATTATCATTTAGGTGAAGCAGATGATCCAGATAATGTTGAGAGAAACCTTCAATGGCTTATTCAATCTAAAACACCTATGTGGATTCGTTATGTGATTATTTATGCTTTTGCCGGTATGTGGAAATATCTTTACTATGCACCTAATACACTAAGAATACTTGAAAATAAAAAGCGTAGAGATCAAGCAAAACTAGAAGTAACAGATTATGAACTCGATCCTCGTACTAAAAATGGTTTAGAGCTTTGGATGGAATATTACCTTCCATATGCAATTATTAAGTTTATTATTTTCCCATTACTTTTTATTCCATTAGGAATGGAAGCAGTATTTAATGCCTTTATTATTATTTTTATTGCAGAATTTTTTGCAAACTTACACTCATTTTTGGTTATTGTTCCAAATCACTCAGCGGAAGATATTTATATGTTCTCTGAACCACATAAGAGTACGGGTGAATTTTACTTAAGACAAATTATGGGGTCTGTTAATTATAACACTGGCTCAGATTTTAAAGACTTTGCACATGGTTTCTTAAATTATCAGATAGAGCATCATCTCTTTCCAAATATGCCACACAGTTATTATCAGAAGATGCAACCCATAGTAAAAGATATCTGTAAAAAACACAATTTAGAATATAGACAAGAGTCTGTCTTTAAAAGAGCACTTATGACCATAGATCTTATGGTGGGAAAAACAAAACTATTAAGAGTAGACGGTATTTAAAACTTTCATTAGTAGCTGTAGGTACTATACTCCTACAGTATGCTATACTTTCATTATGATAAATGATAAACGCCTAAAACGTATAGATGATGCTCTTTCACGAAAACAACCCACTTTACAAATCATGCTTGATAATGTTTACAGTTCACAAAATCTTTCTGCTATTATTCGTTCTTGTGATGGGGTAGGCATACTTGATATCTTTTATACTACAAAAGAGAATGAAGCATTACGTATTCATAAAACGATTACACAAGGTGCACATAGGTGGACACGTCGTTACCGTATAGATGATGAAGATAAAAGTCTATTTATTAATGAGAAAAAATCTCAAGGTTTTCAAGTAGTAGTCACACATCTTGAAGAGAGAGCCGTATCTTTTAGAGAAATAGACTATACAAAACCAACTTTAATTGTGATGGGAAATGAAAAAGAGGGGGTTTCCTCTGAAGTTATAGCATTGGCTGATGATATAATTGTTATTCCCATGCAAGGTATGGTACAAAGTCTTAACGTCTCTGTAGCAACAGCCTTGGTACTCTATGAAGCACAAAGGCAACTTGAAGATGCAGGTAGATATGTTACCTCTGCATTAAGTTCACAAAAGGCTGAAAAGATAAAACAAGCATGGATATACCGTGATACCATAGCAAGAAGAAGTAAAGGGGAGATAGCTTTGGAGTTTAAAGAAGAGCATATAGTATTCTCTAACTAAAGTATCTATCCATGAATACCTAAAATTTCAAACTGTAAATAAAATATAGCAACAGACATAATATAGCCCAATGCTACAGCACAAGTATATTTCAAATGTGAACCTACAGTATATATACCTCTTAGTTTACCCATAACACCTATACCTGCTGCTGAACCAAAACTAATAAGTGAACCCCCTATACCTGCTGTAAGTGTTACAAGCATCCACTGTGTAGCATCCATGGTAGGGTTTGCTTTAAGAATGGCAAACATAAGTGGTACATTATCAATAATTGCAGAAACAACACCCACTATAATATTTACAAAGTATGGATTTGTTGTTTCATATATACCAGCAGCCAATGCTATATAGCCTAAATAAGCAAGTCCAGAGACCGCAGCAAGAAGACCAAAGAAAAAGAGTAGGGTGTCATTTTCAACCTCTGCCATGCGTCGGTAGAGTCCTATATGCTCATTATATTTTCTTCTTAAGTAGTTAGAGTAAAGGCCTAACAGAGCTAAGCCAAACATCATACCCCAAAAAGCAGGTAGATGTAATACTTGATGCATAGTAATAGCAAGTGCTATAGTAATCATACCAAGTAATATGATACCTATCCCACCTTTTTTAATACATCTTATTTTACACTTATCTGAATTGGTTGGATGAGAAGGAGAACCTTTAGGTACAAATCTTGATAAAAGTAATGCAGTGACAATCCAACCTATAAAACTTGCAGGGAACAGAAACAAAAACTCACCAAATTCACCTTTACCCGCAGTCCAAACCATAAGTGTAGTAATGTCACCAAAGGGTGACCATGCACCACCTGCATTGGCTGCAACTACAATATTAATAGCCCCTAAAACTAAAAATTCTTTATTACGGTGTTCTAAGGTAAAAAGTACTGTAGCAAGAACTAAAGCAGTTGTCAGGTTGTCAGCTATAGGGCTTAAAAAGAATGCTATAAAACCTGTAATCCAAAAAAGTTTTTGATATGTGTATCCTTTTTTAAGAAGTTTATATTTCAGTGCTTCAAAAATACCACGTTCTATCAATGAATCTATATAAGTCATAGCGACAAATAAGAAAAAATAGATAGAAGCAATTTCAACAATAAGATGATGAATATTATTTTTTAATGGGGTAGTATCTAGCCCATAATATGCATAATGTATCGCAATAAGAACATAAATTAATGTACCTGCAAAGAGTGCTGGCTTCCATTTATTAATTGTCGTTCTCTCTTCAAACGTAATAATAAGATATGCTATAGTAAAGAGTAGTAAAGAGGTGTATCCAACTAGTGTATTTGTCATAAAATCTGATGTACCTATTTAGAAACTTTTGAATTAAGTTTATCCAATATCTTTTCGCCTTTTTTTATCTGTAAGGAGATGATTGCCAACTCTTCATTTAACGCTTTTAACTCTTTTTTGCAAAGTCTCTTTTTAGGTACCTTTTCGAGTATCTCTTCTCTAATCCTTAACTTTGCTAAAAGACGTTTAATTGACTTCTTTTTTCCTGTTTTTTCAAATTCATTGATATTTAAAGATACTTTAACATTTTCAATAAATTTTTTAATACCCATCTATTATCCTTTTTTTTCTAATATACTATTTATATCTTCTTCATTGATAGTTAACTCATCATGTAGTTTTTTTAAGTCACTGTTAATATCAATAAAAAGTACTTCTGCCATAGTTATAAGATTTTTACTAATATTATGGGCATAATCACTATCATTCATTAATGAAGTAGCCATTTGATTGGTTATGAGACCATTTCTAATCAATTTATCAAGTGTACCATTTGTAATTATATCATATCTTTCAGTATGTATTTTCGCTTTTGAAAGCAATAGAATAATTATATCCTCTTCATCTGTCATGGCAATAGTATGGATATTTCTAAGCAGTTCAGCCAGCCCTTTTCTAATATCATTATATTGTTCTTTAATATGTTTATTTCTGTTAGATGTATATTTGAGCAGGTTTTTTTGTAAATGTTTAATTCCTTTTACTGCTTCTACAATATTTAGATTTGCAAGTTTAAGTTTATATAACTCCTCTATATATTCAGGAGACATATTTGATTGTGCTTTAGTAGAAAAATCAATAATTTCACCATAAAGATTTTTAATCCATTGATTATAAAATAGATCAATGTCAATAGGCTTATGTGTATGTAAATCTTTGACTACTTCATTTAATTCCATATCTGAAAGGAGATTACTCTTTTTTAAGTTTAATCCATGAGTAATAATGTCAAAAGCATTCTCATATAGATGTTTTGTCTCCATAATAATAGCTGAAAGTGCTGTAGAAGGGAGTGCTAGTACGGCATC